>CAVGKN010000091.1:0-4991 GCA_963629855.1 Lachnospiraceae bacterium | reverse complement strand
GTTCGAGGTCGCGCTCTTCGCGAAGCGCGTGCTCGACGGGCCGCGCGAGCGGCTCGAGGGGCTTGTGCGCGAGGCGCACCGCGTGCTGCAGGGCGGCGGTTGCCTCGTGTTCACGGTGGAGGAGGCCTCGCGCGACAACGCGCGCGGCTGGACGGCGCGCGCCGTCTACGAGCTGCTGCGCGACGGTTTCGATGTGGTCGGCCTGCGGCGGCCGCCGTGGTGGCGCTTCGGCACGGCCGGGCGCACGCTCACGGTGTGCGCGGGGCGCAAGAACTGGCGCAATCGCGGCACGCCCATCGTCGGCGCAGCGATGCCCGTGTCGGCGGCGATGCTCTCCCCACGGGCGCGCGCGAAATAGATGTTGGAGGATCGAGACGATGAAGCGACTGTTGATGACGATGTGCGCGGTGGCGCTGATCGCGGTGGCTGGCGCGGAGAAGGCGGCGGACGACGATGCGTCGAACGCCGTGCTGCAGCTGCTGAACTCGCGGGCCGCGGGGTCGCCGCGCACGTATGCCGAGGCGGCGAAGAAAGTGGCCGAGCAGGCGAAGGCCGGCAAGGCCGTGTATGCGTTCGTGCTCGCGCTCGTTTCGCGCGAACGGAATGCGCCGGAGGCGGCGCGCCTCGACGACAAGACGCGCAAGGAGTATCTTGACAAGTTCCGCGGGCCGCTGCAGCGCGTGGCGAACGAGCGCAACAACCCGATGGCGCTCTACCTGCTGTCGCTCGAGCACAACGACACGAACCTGCTGCACCGCGCGGCCGTGGCGGGGAACGTCCAGGCCGAGAACGCCTGGGGCTCGCTCGTGTTCACGCAGGCGATCGCGCGCGGCGGTCCCTCCAACGTGGTGGAGAAGGCGCTCGGCGAGGCGCACGGCTTCTTCAAGAGCGCGGCGGGCAAGGGCGACGCGAACGGCCTCTACAACCTCGGCATGTGCCTGTGGCGCGGGCTGGGCGCGCCGCGCGACGAAGTGCAGGCGTTCAACTGCTTCCGCACCGCCGCCGAGAAGGGGCACGCCGAGGCGATCAACAACATCGGCGCGTTTTTCCGCAAGGGCATCGTGGTCAAGCCCGACGCCACGCTCGCGGCGAAGTGGTTCGCGAAGTCCGCCAGCTACGGCAATTCCTTCGGCGAGTTCAACTACGCGCTTGCGCTGAAGCGCGGCGAAGGCGTGAAGAAGGACGCTGCGGCGGCCGTCACGATGCTTGAACGCGCCGCCAAGGGCGACTGCGTGGAGGCGATCGACGCGCTCGGCGTCGCCCTCTGGAAGGGCGAGGGCACGAAGGCCGACGCCAACCGCGCGTTCGCCCTCTTCCGCAAGGCGGCTGACGCGGGCTATCCGCCCGCCATGGAGAATCTGGCCACGTGCTACGAGCAGGGCACGGGCGTGCAGGCGGACGAACGTCTGGCAATGGAATGGAAGATCCGGTCGCGCGCCGCGCGGGGTGACCGCAACGCGCAGGCCTGGCTGAGACAGAATGCGATGCGAAAAGAATGAAGACGAAAACTGAAAAGTCGGGCGCGCAGACGCTCGTGGACTCGCTCGTGAAGGCCGGCACCGAGGTGCTCTTCGGCTATCCGGGCGGATCGGTTCTGGACATCTTCAACTGCCTGCCCGAGGCGCCGTTCCAGTTCGTGCTGGGGCGCCACGAGCAGGGCTGCGTGCACATGGCCGACGGCTACGCGCGCGCCACGGGCAAGCCCGGCGTGTGCCTCGTCACCTCCGGCCCCGGCGCCACGAACACCGTGACCGGCCTCGCTACCGCGAACATGGACGGCGTGCCGCTCGTGTGCATCACCGGCCAGGTCTCGCTCGCGCAGATCGGCACCGACGCCTTCCAGGAGGCCGACACCACGGGCATCTGCCGCGCCGTCACGAAGCACTGCTTCCTCGTGCAGAGCGCGGACGAAATCCCCGAGATGATCGCCGAGGCGTTCTACATCGCCACGCACGGCAAGCCCGGCCCGGTGGTCATCGACATTCCCAAGAACGTGCAGCAGGCGAAGACCGCGGCGGACTATCCCGAGCGCGTGTCGCTGCGCGCGTACCATCCCGAGTGCTACGCCACCACGGCGCAGATCAACCGGCTCGCGAAGCTGATCAACGAGGCCGAACGGCCCGTGATCTACGCGGGTGGCGGCGTGATCGCGGCGGGCGCGACGAAGGACGTGGCGCGGCTCGCGCGCCGCGCGCAGATCCCCGTGGCGACCACGCTCATGGGCCTGGGCGCGTTCCCCGAGACCGACCCGCTCGCGCTGCGCATGGCCGGCATGCACGGCACCGCCGCGGCGAACTACGCGATCAACAACGCCGACCTGCTCCTTGCGCTCGGCACGCGCTTCTCCGACCGCGTCACCGGCAAGCTCGCCGCCTACGCGAAGAAGGCGAAGATCGTGCACGTGGACTGCGACGCCTCCTCCGTGGGCAAGAACGTGCGCGTGAACCTCGGCATCGTGGCGGACGTGAAGGACGTGCTCACCACGGTGGCCTCGCGCGTGAAGCCGGCGGAGCACGCCGCGTGGCGCGCGCAGATCGAGGAATGGCGCGCGGCGCATCCGATGGCGTACAAGCCGCTGCATCCGAACGTGATCATGCCGCAGAGCGTGGTCGAGGCGATCGACCGCGCGTCGAACGGCGAGGCCATTCTCGCCACGGACGTGGGCCAGAACCAGATGTGGGCGGCGCAGTACTTCCGTCACACGCATGCGCGGCACTTCCTCTCCTCCGGCGGCATGGGCACGATGGGCTTCGGCATTCCGGCGGCCATTGGCGCGGCGATCGGCAAGCCCGACCACAAGGTGGTGGCGGTATGTGGCGACGGCGGCGCGCAGATGACCTTCGAGGAGGTGGTCGTGGCGGTGGAGCACAAGCTGCCCGTCACCTTCGTGGTGATCAACAACGCCTGCCTCGGCATGGTGCGCCAGTGGCAGGAACTCTTCTACAACAAGCGCTACTCGGGGTCAATCCTCTCCGTGAAGGGGCGGCTCGCGAACGAGCGCCTGGAGCAGGATCTCGCCTACGACTACCTGCCCGACCTCGTGAAGCTCGCGGAGGCGCACGGCGCGGAGGCGTACCGCGTGATCGACCCCGCCAAGCTCGACGCGGTGATGAAGAAGGCCGTGCGCTCGCCGCGCACCACGTTCGTGGAAGTGATCGTGGAGCCGCGCGCGAACGTGTATCCCATGCAGCCGGGCGGCCAGCCCGTGGAAGGAATGATCTTCGAATGAAAGAGGAACTGAACAGACTCAACTGCTTCGTGGAGAACAAGCCCGGCGTGCTCGCGCGCATCGTGGGCCTCATCTCCGGGCGCGGCTATAACATCCAGACCCTCAGCGTGGGGCCGACCGAGGACGGCACGGTGTCGCGCATGCGCATCGACGTGCTCGGCGACGAGCGCGTGGCCACGCAGGTGATGCTGCAGCTGCGCAACCAGGTCAACGTGATCGAAGTGACGTGCCGGCGCGTGACGCCGCGCGTCTAGCGCGGAAGAAGAAGGAGATGCTCTCATGGCGACGCTTCGTTTCGCGGTGATCGGCCATCCCGTGGCCCATTCGCTTTCCCCGAAGATGCACGCGGCGAACTTCGCCGCGCTTGGCCTCGCCGCCACCTACGAGAAGTTCGACGTGGCGCCGGGCGACGTGGCCGCCTTCGTGCGCGCCAAGCGCGACGAGGGCTATGCCGGCCTCAACGTCACCGTGCCGCACAAGGTGGAGGTCATCGGCGCGCTCGACCACGTGGACGACACCGTGACGCGCTACGGCGCGTGCAACACCGTGCGCATGGAGCCGGACGGCACGCTCACGGGCTTCAACACCGACGTCACGGGCTTCGTCGACACGCTCGCCGCGCACGGCCGCGCGCTCGCGGGCCAGCGCGTGTTCCTCGTGGGCTGCGGCGGAGCGGGCAGCGCGCTCGCCACCGTGTGCTGCCACGAAGGCGCGGCCGCGCTCACGGTCGCCGACCTCGACGCCGCGCGCGTCGCGGCGCTCGCGGAAAAGCTCGCCGCGCTCGGCACGGGCACGCAGGTTTCGGTCTCCACCGTGAAAGACCAGTGGGCCGACGCCGCCGCGCAGGCCGAGATCGTCCTCAACGCCACGCCGCTCGGGCTGCACGCGGGCGATCCCAGCGCACTGCCGCCGGCCGCGTTCCACGCGGGCCAGTTCGTGCTCGACATCGTGCCCACGCGCGCGTTCCCGCCCACCGCGACCACCGCGCGCGCCGCCGGCGCCGAGGCCATCGACGGCCTCGAGTTCCTCGTCGGCCAGGGCGCCAAGGCGTTCGAGCTCTGGACGGGCAGGACCGCCGACCGCGCCGCCATGCTGCGTTCGCTTTCTCAAATTTGACGTTCTCGGATTTGACATCTGAAACTTATTCGTGTTAAACTGTTGCTGAACTGTTAAGTTCAACTGCACAAAAAAGGACAAAGAAAATCATGAAAATCGCACTCCTGGCCGCTTGTGCGGCGAGTCTGTCGTTCGGCGCGGCCCTGCCCGACGCCGAGGGTTTCGAAACGCTGTTCAATGGCAAGGATCTCACGGGCTGGATCGGCGCCACGAACTTCTACGGCGTGGAGACGATCAAGGTCAAGATGGCCGGCACGGGCAAGATGAAGGAAATGCCCGTGCTCGTGTGCCGTCCCGACCAGAAGGGCGTGGAAGGCAGCGGCGGCAATCTGTGCACCGCCAAGCAGTATGAGAACTTCATTCTGCGCTTCGAGTTCTGCCTGCCCGAAAACGGCAACAACGGGCTTGGCCTGCGCATCACGGACGTCAAAAAGGACGCCGCCTACTACGCGATGTGCGAGCTGCAGCTGCTCGACGACGGCGGCGACGCGTACTACGACAAGGCCGCGAAGAAGGACAAGCTGCATCCCTACCAGTACACGGGCTCCGTGTACGGCATCGTGCCGGCGAAGCGCGACAACTTCAACAAGCAGATCTGGGGCAAGGACTCCAACTTCACGGGCGGCGGCAGCTACGTGCGCAAGCC
>CAVGKN010000090.1:0-5001 GCA_963629855.1 Lachnospiraceae bacterium | reverse complement strand
TTGTCCCATTCAGTCCCTTATGGCAAGAGCAGAGTCTTTTAATGCGTCGGCCGTAATGGGTCTCTTTACAACCCAGAACAAAATTGGTAGACTACCCTCAAAAGATTGAAGCGTCTCTCGTGCCGAGGTCACGCACTGCGTCGTGCGCTTGGGCAGCGGGAGACAAGAACGAGAAGAAACTGAACGAGAAGAAAAATGAACCTGCCCGTCTTCCATGTCGGCCGCATCTCGGACTGCGACCGGATTGCCTCCCTTCATCCACGCTTCGCGACGGCGCTCGCGTTCCTGAAGCGTCCCGACCTCGCCATGCTCGCGCCGGGCCGCTATCCCCTCGACGGCGACGACGAGTTCGCCACGATTTCGGAGATCGACCTCAAGGCGTTTGGCACGACGCAGCGCGTGGAGCTGCACCATGCGTACATCGACATCCAGGCGCCGCTGTCGGGACCCGAGACGATCGGCACGCTGGAGCTGAAGCCCGAGGAGACCGCGAAGATCGCGATCGACCCCGCGCGCGACATCGCCTTCTTCGAGGCGGCAACGACCCCCGTCACGCTCGCGCCCGGCGACTTCATGGTCATTCGTCCGGATGCCGGCGCTCACGCGCCCGGCTACGCCCTCGCCGCGCCGGGCAAGGTGCGCAAGCTTATCATCAAGATCCGCGCCGCGTGAACAAGAGCCGCATCTTTCTGTCGCCGCCGTGGGTGGGCGCCGCCGAGCGCGCGGCGCTCAAGGCCGCGTTCGACTCCGGCTACATCGCGCCGTGCGGGCCGCAGGTCGAGGCGTTCGAGTGCAAGCTGTGCGCGACGACCGGGTTGTACGCCGCCGCCGTGTCGTCGGGCACGGCCGCGCTCGACCTGCTCATGGCCGAGTTCGGCGTGGGGCCGGGCACGGTGGTGATCGCGCCCACGCTCACGTTCATCGCCACGGTCGGTCCGGCCGTGCACCGCGGGGCCACGCCTGTGTTCGTGGATACGGACCCCGACACGGGCACGCTGTCGATCCCGCTGCTGGAGCAGGCGCTGGACGAGTTCGCCACGCCGGGACGTCACGTGATTGTGATCGCGGCCGACCTCTACGGCCAGTGCTGCGACTACGCCGCGCTCGAGCGCGTGTGCGTGGCGCACGGCGTCCGGCTCGTGCTTGACGCCTCGGAGGCGGTGGGCGCCACGTATCGCGGGCGCGCGGCTGGCACTGCGGGCGCGGCGGCGGTCTATTCCTTCAACGGCAACAAGCTCGTCACCACGTCGGGCGGCGGCGCCGTGCTCTCACACGACGAAGATCTCGTGGAGCGCGCCCGGTGGCGCGCCCAGCAGGCGCGCGAGCCCGTGGCGTGGTACGAACACCGTGAAGTGGGGTACAACTATCGGTTGAGCAATTTGCTCGCCGCCGTGGGCTGTGCGCAGCTTGAGCGCATGACGGAGATCATTCGCCGCAAGCGTCAGACCTTTGCGTGGTATCGCGATCTGCTGGTAGGGGGTGCCGAGCCCTTCCCCTGCGGCGCGTTCACGGAATCGACGCGCTGGCTGAGCGTGTTCCTTTTTCCGACGCAGACGGCGCGCGACGCGGTGGCGGCGCGGCTCGCGGCGGACGACATTGAGACGCGTCCCGTGTGGAAGCCGCTGCATTTGCAGCCCATCTTTCGCGCGGCGCGCGTCTATGGCGGCGCCGTGGCCGAGGACTTCTTCCGACGCGGGCTCTGCCTGCCCTCCGGCGCGGGGCTGACCGCGCGCGACCGCGCCCGCATCGCGCGCACGCTGCGTTAGCCCTGCCACGATGCTTCTGCTATACTATTGCCATTTCAATTAACTGTTCACTACCAACTACCAACTACCAACTCAGAACTCAAAATTCGGAACACCCATGAATCGCATCATCCTCAATGAAACCTCGTATCACGGCGCGGGCGCCGTGACGGCGCTCGTCGACGAACTCAAGAACCGCGGCCTCAAGAAGCCGATCGTCTTCTCCGATCCGGACCTCATCAAGTTCGGCGTCACGAAGAAGGTGACCGATCTGCTCGACGCGGCGAAGGTCGCTTACGTGGTGTACAGCGACATCAAGCCGAACCCCACCATCGACAACGTCAAGAACGGCGTGAAGGCGTTCAAGAAGGCCAAGGCCGACTGCATCGTCGCCATCGGCGGCGGCTCCTCCATGGACACCGCCAAGGGCGTGGGCATCATCGCCGCCAATCCGTCGTTCGCCGACGTGCGCTCGCTCGAGGGCCTCTCGCCCACCACGAAGCCCGCCAAGCCGATCTTCGCCATTCCGACCACCGCCGGCACCGCCGCCGAAGTCACGATCAACTACGTGATCACCGACGTCGAGAAGAAGCGCAAGTTCGTGTGCGTGGATCCGCACGACATCCCCGTGGTCGCTTTCGTCGATCCCGACATGATGTCCACCATGCCCAAGGGCCTCACGGCGTTCACGGGCATGGACGCGCTCACGCACGCGATCGAGGGCTACATCACGAAGGGCGCGTGCCCGATGACGGACATGATGCACCTCGAGGCCATTCGCCTCATCTCGCTGCATCTGCGCGACGCGGTGGCGAACAAGCCGAGCGGCCGCGCGGGCATGGCGCTGGGCCAGTACATCGCCGGCATGGGCTTCTCGAACGTGGGCCTCGGCGTGGACCACTCGATGGCGCACGGTCTTTCCGCGCTCTACGACATGCCGCACGGCAAGGCGTGCGCGATCCTGCTGCCGACCGTGATGAAGTTCAACGCCTCCGCCACGGGCGCGCGCTACCGCGCCATCGCCACCGCCATGGGCGTGAAGGGCGTGGAGAAGATGACGCTCGCCGAGGCGCGCAAGGCCGCCATCGCCGCCGTCGAGAAGCTCGCCAAGGACGTGGGCATTCCGCCGGATCTCAAGGGCGTGCTGAAGAAGGAGGACATCCCGTTCCTCGCCGAGTCGGCCTACGCCGACGCCTGCCGCCCCGGCAACCCGCGCGACTGCGACGTGAAGGCGATTTCCAAGCTCTACGCCTCGCTCCTGTAGCGGATCTCATGATCGGGGAAGGGAAGACCATGACCGTCGTCGAAGAGATCCGGGATCTCGGCAAGAAGGCGCGGGCTGCGGCGCGCGCCCTGCGCGAACTCGAGACGCGCGACAAGAACGCCGCGCTGCTTGCCATCGCCGAAGCGCTGGAGGCGGACGCGCTGGCGATCACCGCGGCAAACGCGCAGGACGTGGCGGCGGCGCAGGCGGCCGGGCTCGCGCCCGCGCTGATCGACCGTCTCACGCTCACGCCCGCGCGCTTCCGCGCCATGGTGGAGGGCGTGCGCCACGTGGTCGCGCTGCCGGATCCCGTGGGCGAGACGCTCGCCACGCGCGACCGGCCGAGCGGCATCCACATCGTGAAGGTGCGCGAGCCGCTGGGCGTGGTGGCCGTGGTGTTCGAGTCGCGTCCGAACGTCTTCGTGGATACGGCCGCGCTGTGTCTCAAGACGTCGAACGCGATCATCCTGCGCGGCGGCAAGGAGGCGCGGCACTCGAACGCTGCGCTCGCCGAGGCCGTGCAGAAGGGGCTTGCGCGCTGGTGCGGTCCCGCGCGGTCGTCCGCACTGCTCTACGCAGTGCAGCTCGTGCGCACGCCCGACCACGAGGGTGTGCGCGAACTCGTGCGCATGCCCGAATACGTGGACGTGGCGATCCCGCGCGGCGGCGAGCGCCTCATCCGCGCCATGTGCGAGGCCGCGCTCGTGCCCGTGCTCAAGCACTACAAGGGCGTGTGCCACATCTACGTGGACGAAGGCGCCGACCTCGACATGGCGCTTTCCATTCTCGACAACGCGAAGACACAGCGCCCTGGCACATGCAACGCCGCCGAGTGCTTGCTCGTGAACGCGCACGAGGCCGCCGCCTTTCTGCCGCGCGTGGAGGCCTGGGCGCGCGAGAGGGGCGTCGTCCTGCACGAGACCCACGTGGACTGGGGCGCGGAGTTCCTCGCGCTCGAGCTCAATGTGGGCGTGGTGGCGGACGTGGACGAGGCCATTTCCCACATCAACGCCTATGGCTCGCACCATTCCGACGCGATCATCACGCGCGACGCCGCGCGCGCCGCGCGCTTCCTGCGCCTCGTCGATTCCGCGGCCGTCTACCACAACGCCTCCACGCGCTTCACCGATGGCGGCGAATTCGGCATGGGCGCCGAAATCGGCATCTCCACGGACAAGCTCCACGCCCGCGGCCCGATGGGCCTCGAGGAGCTCACCACCTACAAGTACGTCATCACCGGCAACGGCGCCGTGCGCCGCTGAAGTGGCTTGACGCGGCGAATACGAACAGTGACGAACGAAATTGGAGCGTGCATTCTTTGCTGCGGTGTGAGTGTTTCAAAGTGAAAGGACAAAAAAGATGAAGATGAAGATGAAGTTTCTGGTCGTGGCGTCGGCTGTCGTGGTCGGCGCCGCCTGTGCGGAAGAAAGCGGCGACGCGGCCTACGCGAAGATCGAGGCCGCCGTCGCGGCGAGCGATCGGGCAATTGCCGCCGGACAGGCTCGATTGAAGGATGCGGTGTCGCTGGCCGACTATGCCGCCCGCGTCACGCGCGTGAATGGTACGAACGTGTGGACGGCCGCCTTGCAGGCCGCCGTGCGCGAGCATGAGATCGTGCGGATCCCCGCCGCGACGACGCCCTACTACATCGATGGCTCGGTGCTTCTCCCCTCGAACCGGCGCATCGAGGCGTACGGGGCCATGGTGGCGCTGCTGCCGGGCACGCGCACGCTCATGCTTCGCAACGAGCATGCGCCGGACGGTACGCTCGCGCCCGTCCCCGCCGGTTCGCGCGACCGCAACATCGCCGTCGTCGGCGGATACTGGGAGGATTGGATGAGGCGGCGGCGCGGCTATGGTTTCACGGGCTGCTTCGACCTCGGCAAGCGCAAGGTCGGCGCCCACTTCGGCGTCTCCGCGCTCTTCTACTTCGGCAACTGCGACGACGTCATCGTGCGCGACGTCACGTTCGCCCACACGAGCGCGTTCGCC
>CAVGKN010000089.1:0-5055 GCA_963629855.1 Lachnospiraceae bacterium | reverse complement strand
CCCTTCACGTTGATGAGGTCCTTGATCGCGATCGGCACGGCCTTCGGGTTCGCCCGCGCCGCCGCGAGCGCACCCTCCTCGTCGAACGTGAGATACGCCCCGATGCGCGGATTCTCCGCGCGCACGCGGTCGATCACCGCCTGCACGAGCTCCACGCTCGTGAAGTCGCCCTTCGCAAGCCCCTCGCGGGCCGCCTTGATGCCAAGCTTGAATAAATCGCTCATGACTCCGCCCCCTCTACGATCTTGGGCAGCATGAACTCGTCGCCCGTGCGCGCCGGCGCGTTTGCGAGCGCCGCCTCGCGGTCGAGCGACGGCCGCACCTTGTCCGCGCGGAACGCATTCACGATCTCCCGCCCGTGCATCGTGGGCGGCACGCCGTCCACATTCACGGCGGCGATCTTCTCGACGTACTTGACAATCGTCTCAAGCTGCGGCTGGAAGAGGGCCTTTTCGGCCTCCGTCAACTCCAGCCGCGCCAGTTCCGCCACATAGGCGACATCGATGGTGCTGTTGTTCATGGGAAAGAATAGTATACCAAAAAAGTGACACGATGCGCCCGTTTCGGTCGGCACGGCGTAATGTAATGGGTTACTCAAGTTCGCGCGCGAACTTGAGTAACCCATTACCGCTGAATTGCCACGGGAGCGGCGATGTGGTAAACTAACGGTTGCGTTTTTGAGAACTTCAGCAAGGAACAGAACCCATGAATCAGACCACGCTTACGGAGAAGGCCGCGAAGGCGGGCTTCACGCTCATTGAAATCATCATCGCCATCTCGATCGTCGGCATCATGGCCGCCGTCGCGGTGCCGAACATCAACAAGTATCTCAAGACCGCCCGCATCAACGCGGCGCGCCAGCTCATCGACACGGCGAAGAACGCCACGATCCAGTACCAGAACGAGCACCGCAACAAACTTCCCGAATCGCAGGACGCCTGGGTGGACGCGCTCACGAGCGGCGAGGAACCCTACATCGAAGGTGGCTCGGACGCGCTCATCGACCCGTGGGGCGAATCGCTGCGCTACGAGAAGAAGGGCAAGAACCGCTTCAACATCTATTCGAACGGTCCGGACGGCGAACAGGGCGGCGACGACGATCTTTCCGCGTTCGAGGACAAGCGCTAGCGTTTGAGCATCGCGTCGGGGGCGTGGTCGTGCGGAAGAGCGGCTTCACACTCGTCGAAGTCCTCGTGGCGCTCGTGATCGTGGGCATCCTCGTGGGCACGGCGGTGGTCAGTTTCGGCGCGGGCGTGAAGTCCGCGCAGATGGCCGACGCCACGCGCGCCGTGCAGCAGTACGCGAGCCACGCGCGCGCGATTGCCCTGCTCAAGCAGCGGCCCGTGGTGCTCACGATCGAGGAGATCGAGGAAGACGGCGTGTTCGTGAAGAGCCGCCTCTCCACGAACTACGCGAAGGACGACGACAAAGCCGAGGGTGCGGGCGCCTCCGGCGGCGCGGGCTTCGGCGTGGCGGGTAATACGCCGAACGCGGCGACCACGCTCACGGGCGAACCCGTAGACCTGCTCGACGACGCGGCGGAGCCGGCGGGCGAGATGGAGGCGGACGACCCGCTTTCGCCCGAGCCGCGCGATTTTGAAGGCATCCACATCCGCGCGCAGGCGAAGGAGGAGACCACGCAGCGCCGCTCGCGCATTTCCGTGTTCAGCACGGCCGATTTCCTGCTGCGCAAAAACCGCGAACAGCAGGAGAAGGCGCGCGCGAAGGCGGCCGAGGCGGGGGGCGCTGAGACGGCGACCGACGCCGCCGCCACGCCGATAGCCGCGGTGGCGGGTGAGCCGTTCTCCGTGGTCTACGAACCCAACGGCCGCTGCGATCCCTACGAGGTCAAGATCTGGAAGGACGGCACGGATGAGACGAAGGCCGTGACGATGGAGGTGAGCCGTTTCGGGCGCGTGACCGACGACGAGGAGGAGCGCTGATGCGCCGGCGCGGCTTCACGCTCATCGAGGTGCTCGTGGCCTCCGTGATCCTCACGCTCGGCATTGTGGCCGTGCTGGGGCTCTTCCTGCAGAGCTACAAGCTCATGACGGCCTCGGCGCGCTTCGAGACGGCCATGCGCGTGCTGAACTACTTCGAGATGGTGCATCCCGTGCCCACCGTCGACCAGGTCACGGACGATCCGCTCGACGACGACCTGCTCAACGTCGAGGAGACGCGCGCCGAGGAGCTCACCGATGACCTCGAGCTTGAACTCTCGAGCGCCGATCGCGAGGATCTGCAGGGCTACACCGTGCAGCGCACCGTGGACGACATCGAGGACGAAGACCTCGAGCGCAACGGCGGCCTCTACACGCTGCGCACGACCGTGCGCTGGGGCGGCGACAACTTCGGCGGCCGCAAGGAGTCCGTCGACGTCGTGAAGCTGTGGTGGAAGGGCACATCGTCCGGCGGCGCGAAGGCGTCGTCCAATTCGGAGAGCACCGCGAAATGAAACGCAACGGCTTTACGCTGATCGAGCTGCTGGCGGCGATCCTCATCCTGTCGATCATGACGATCGTGGGGGGTGTCGCGTTCACCTCTGTCATCAACGGCTGGCACCGCGCCACGAAGCTCGCCGACCGCATGCAGACGGCCGACTACGCGCTCAACCAGATCGTGGCCGGGCTGCGCAGCGCCTACTATCCCGCCGACGGCAACCAGAAGAACGAATGGGGCTTCATGCTCATCGACAACGGCGACGGCGAAGATCCCGGCGACAGCGACATGATCGAGTGGACGAAGCTCGGCGCCTCCATGATCGGCAGCAAGTCCGTCTTCAGCTCCTCGACGCACCGCGTGCGGATGTGGGTGGAGGAGGATGGTGGCAAGGACGAACCCGGCGGACTCAAGATCCGCGTGTGGAATCCCGACCTCTTCGTGGAGGACGACGAGACGCGCTTCGACGAGGACGACTACGGCGAGGAAATGCTGCTCGTGGAGGACGTGGTCGGCTTCGACTGCCAGGTGCAGAAGGACGCGAGCGAAGTCGAGACCGACAACCGGCCCAAGTGGGCCGAGGAGTGGGAGACTTCGAATTCGATTCCGTACCGCGTGAAGATTACATTCCGGATGAAGCCCGCGGAGAAGGGCGAGGAGCCGCTGCCGATTCTGCGCGTGGTGGAGATTCCCGCATGGCAGCTTTCGCAGAAGCCGTTTGCGCTCGAGGGCGAGAAGTCGGGCAAAGGAGGCAAGAAAAAATGAGCGGCGCGCGCACCAGGCGCTCCGCGCTCATCCTCGTGATTTGGACGATCGCCGTGCTGTCGGTGATCGTGATGAGCTTCGCGGTGGAGGCGAAGCTGCAGGCCTCTGTGAACGTGTACATGCGCGAGCGCGCACAGCTGGAGAACCTGATCGACGCGGGCAAGACGCTCGGCGAAATGATCGTGGCGAACCATCAGTCCGTGGCGGCCTATTCGGAAGACGAAGACGTGGACGAGCTGCTCGAGGACGACCGCTGGCTGCTGGAGAAGCGCAAGCTCAAGCAGAGCGGCGCCACGGTGACGATCGGGCCGATCGTGGTGGACGACAAGATGCCGGAGGACTTCCGGGGCGACGACGCGGCGCGCGCGGCCGAGCTCGCGGGGCGCGGCGCGGTCACGGTGGTGATCGAGAGCGTGGGCGGCGGCGAGGGCGGCGGACCCAAGTTCAACATCAACAACCTGCAGCCCGAGGGCGATCCGCACTACGCGCAGATTTGGCAGAACATCCTCTACTGGGTGGGCGTGCCGGAAGACGATCAGGACTACTTCCTCAACAGCTGGATCGACTGGTACGACACCGACGACGTGAAGAAGGGCGACTACGGCGACGACGCGAACGACAGCAGTGAGAGCGACTACTACGCCGATCTCGCCGAGGAGAACGACGAGGAGAAGTACAAGCCCCGCAACGGCGCGATCAAGGATCTCAAGGAGCTCGAGCTGGTCGGCGCCTTTCGCCTGCATCCCGCCGTGCTCACGGGCGGCCGCTACTACAACGACGGCCGCAAGGAAGAGGACGACATCATGATCACGAACACGCTCGACAAGGTGCTGGGCGTCTTTGGCGGCAAGAAGATCAACGTGAACCTCGCCGAGCGCGACGTGCTGCTCAACATCCCCGGCATCCGCGCCGACGATCCCGAAGACCTTGAGGACGAGACGATGCTCGACGTCGTCAACGCCATTCTCGAATGGCGCAACGGCGTGGACATGAACGGCCAGGAGGTCGACCTCGAGGAAGAGGCGAACGGCACACTCATCAAGGACTGGTCGAAGCTCAACGAAATCTGCCAGGGCTATATCAAGCAGGAGGCGCAGGAGTATCTTGCGTACGAGGGCGGCTCCGGCGAAGGCGCCCTCTACCGCGTCACGATCATCGCGTCGTCTATGGGCATGAAGCACGTGGTGAAGGCGAAGATGACGATCAAGAATTCCAAGCCGGTCTACCTTGAATGGCAGGAAGACCCGTGACGGCGCGGCGGGAGATTGGGTAGACGGCCCGGCGCTTGCGGGCGGACCGTCGCCGAAGGGTGAGGCTCCGCCGCGCGGACAGGCGTCGATGGGAGAAAGAACTCTGCGGTGGGGACTGCGGTGGGGACAGACTGCGGTGGGGACAGACCCTGATTTGATGCCAAAATCTGACCGAATGAACTGTCAAAATCTGACCGAATGGGAGCGCGAAATTTGACCGAGTGGAGTTGACGGTGATGAATGAATCTGGTATTATATTTAAAAACAATCGGAGAAATAAGTGAAAATTGTCGGTTACAAAGATCGCGCCGTGGATTCGAAGCTTGAGTCCTATCTGAAGATGTTCGGAGCTGTCTGCGTCGAGGGACCGAAGTGGTGCGGCAAGACCTGGACATCGCGTCGCCATGCGGTGAGCGAGTTCCTGGTCGCATCGCCGGCACGTAACTTCCAGAATCGAAAGCTTCTCGCCATCGACATCAACGCCGCGTTCGACGGAGGATGTCCGCATCTCATTGACGAATGGCAGGAATTCCCCGAATTGTGGGACGCGACGCGCGCCTATGTCGATGCGACGACAGAAAAGGGACGCTTTATTCTGACG
>CAVGKN010000088.1:0-5098 GCA_963629855.1 Lachnospiraceae bacterium | reverse complement strand
GCCGTCGATGCCCTCCTCGAGCTCGACGAACGCGCCGTACGCCGTGAAGTTGCGCACCTTGCCCTTGACGCGGCTGCCCACGGGGTAGCGATCCATCACGCTGTCCCACGGATTTTCCTGCGTCTGGCGGATGCCGAGGCCGATCTTCTGGTTCTCGGCATCGACCGAGAGCACCTGCACCATGACTTCGTCGCCGACGTTGAGCATGTCGCTCGCGCGGGCCACGCGCTTGGTCCAGCTGAATTCGCTGATGTGCACGAGGCCTTCGATGCCGGGGGCGATTTCCACGAAGGCGCCGTAGGCGGCGAGGTTGACGACCTTGCCCTTCACGCGGCTGCCCACCGGGAACTGCTCGGTGATCGTGGTCCACGGATTCTCCGTGGTCTGCTTGAGGCCGAGGGAGATGCGCTCCTTGTCCTGATCCACGTCGAGGACCATGACGTCGAGCTCCTGGCCGACCTTGAGCAGTTCGCTCGGGTGCTTGACGCGGCCCCAGCTCATGTCGGTGATGTGGAGGAGGCCGTCGATGCCGTCGAGATCCACGAAGGCGCCGAAGTCGGTGATGTTCTTCACGCGGCCGTGGCGGATCTCGCCCTTCTGGAGGGAGGCGAGCAGCTCGGCGCGCTTTTCGGCCATCGTGCCCTCGATGAGCTCGCGGCGGGAAATGATGATGTTCTTGCGTTCGTTCGAAATCTTGATGACCTTGAACTCGAACGTCTGGCCCTTGTAGGGCTCGAGGTCGCGCACAGGGGTGACGTCCACCTGGCTGCCGGGCAGGAAGGCCTCGACGCCGTCGATGTCCACCAGCATGCCGCCACGCACCACGCTCTGGATCGTGCCCTTGACGACACACCCTTCCGTGTACGTCTCGAGCACCTTCTGCCAACGGATGTGGTCGTCCGCCGCCTTCTTCGAGAGGCCGACCATGCCGGTCTTGTCGTTCTCGAGCGAGCAGAGCATCACGTTGAACTTGAAGCCGGGCTTGACTTCGTCCTTCTTGTCGCCGAACTCGGAGAGCTGCACCACGCCCTCGCTCTTGTAGCCGATGTCGACGAACACGTCGTCGCCCTTGACGGCGGAAACCGTTCCCTCGATGATGGAGTGGGGTTTGAACGCCTTGTCCTGCACGGATGCCTGCTGCTTGAGGAAGTCGGCGAACACCGCGGACTTCTCGGCCGGCATCGTGGGTTTACGAATTGCCATGTAACTGAACTTAGTTTGGTTTGTTTGTGTTCACGGTTTTCTGCCGTGCCTACCCCGTCGTTGGGCGCAGGAGTTGAATAGTATATCAAATCTTCGGCGGTTTCGGCAAGATGCCCCTGTCGAGCAGGTCGCTCACGATCATGCGCGCGTCAGTCTCGAAGTTACCCTTCACGAACCAGCGCAGCCAGCTCTTCTCGTGCGCGAAGAGGTCGCGCAGCGGCGTGCCGCGCTTCTGGCCGAAGTTGACGCACAGTTCACCGTTGTTCCAGCGCAGGAGGCCGCGGCGGTCGGCATTGAGCGGATCGCGCGGCGCGAGGTACTCGTCCATCTCGGCCGTGGTCTTCGGCAGGTCGTCGTAGCGCGCGAGCTGGGCCTTGAGCACGTCGAGCGTGGCGCGCGCGTCGGCCTCGGCGCCGTGTGCGCCGGCGTGGTCGCGGCCGCAATAGAAGCGCACGGCGGCCGTGAGGTCGCGCGGCTCCTTGCGGTGGTAGATGCGCTGCACGTCCACATGGCGGCGGTCGCTCGCGTGGAAGTTGCGCCCCGTGCGCGCGAACTCCTCCTCCAGGCACGGAATGTCGAAGCGGTCGGCGTTGAACCCGGAAAGGTCGCAGCCGGCGAAGAACGCCTCGATCTCCGCCGCCGCGTCCGCGAACGTGGGGCAGTCCTTCACGATGTCGTCCGTGATGCCGTGGATGGCCGTGGTCTCGGGCGGAATGGGAATGGTGGGGTTGAGAAGCCAGCACTTCTCGGTTTCGGCGCCATCCGGCTCCACGCGGATGGCGGCGAGCTCGACGATGCGGTCCTGCCGCGCATTGACGCCCGTCGATTCGATGTCGAAGACGACGAGCGGGCGATCCAGTTTCAGGTCAAGGTTCATGACAGAGTGCCTGCTTTCCATTGGGAATGTTGAAGAGGGAGAAATCAGTCCAGCGCGGTCTTCTGCGGTGCGGCCACGCGGTTTTCGATGGGCACGAAAACGTCGGGATTCGCGGCGCGGCGCTGCACCTTCTCGGCGTAGGCCTCGCTGAAGACGCGGTTGTCGAGCGTGCGGTCGCGCCGCGCGTTGTAGCGCTGCAGCGCCACCTGCCAGCCGTCGAAGAAGCCCGTCGGCCGCCGCCCCACGGGCTGGCCGGACTTTCCGAAGCCCTTCCGCGCGAGGAACTTGATCGCCGCGCGCACGTTCGTCTCGGCCGTGCCCTCGTTGCGCGTCGCGGGCTTGGCGAGGCCGAGGTCGAGCTTCACGTCGGACCAGTCGCCGGGCACGTTCACCTGCTCCGGATCGACCGGCCACGCCGCGCGCGACATCGGCCCGCCGCCGCCCGTCTCCTCGATCATGTGGGCCTTCACGAGCGCCGTCGTGAGATTGGGCACGCGCGCGGCCTGGTTCGTGGTGCCGCCGATCCACTGCGCCTTGTGCGCGTTGAAGTCCTTCACGAGCCGCGCGATGAGCGCGTCGTGCTGCTGGTAGCGCGCGTCCTCGAAGCCGCGGAAGATCGGCACCGCGCGCCGTGTGTTCGTGACGGGCCGCGACACGGGCAGCAGCGCCGCCGCCTCGAGGATCTCACCGTCCGCCGCGCTCGGCGCGTTCGTCGCCGCCGCCGTCTGCGCATAGGCGCTGGAGGCGAACGCCTTGCGGTAGTAGGCCTCGAGCGTGTGGATCACCGCCATGTCGGCCGGCTTCACGTAGCGGCGGTCAATCTGGAACTCGCCCCACACGTCGAAGACGAGATGCCCCGCCTCGCCGAGGTCGAGAGTGTAGCGGCACGCGGCCGTGGAGGCCGGCTCCTCCACGATGCCCTTCGCGGCGAGCGCGGCCTGCGCCTGCGCCTGTGCCTTCTGCGCGTCCGCCTGGATGCGCACGGCCTCCAGCGCGAGCCGCGCCACGTCGAGCAGCTCCGCCGCCGAGAGATTGATCTGCGCCGCGTGGGGCGTTCCCTTCGCCGCCTTGCGCCACCAGCCGTTCGCGGTGAAGGGACTCAGCCGCAGCGCCTTCACGATCGTGCGGACGTCGAACGCGGGCAGACCCACCTTGCCGAGATGCGCCAGCGCATCGTGCAGCCGGTCCACGCCCACGACCGTGGGCGCGGGCGCGCCGGGTGCGCGCTTGACGGGCTTCCTGAACACGGCGCTCTGCCCCCACGCCGCGCACACGCCCGCGAGTGCCACGCCCGCGAGCGCCCTTCTCCACCAGTTCCGCGTCATTCGCAGACTCCCCCCTTCGCCCGCGGCTCAGTAGCCGAGGTCTTCGTCCACGAGCACCACCGTGGTCGGCGTGCCCGTGGGCCGGCGGTCGAACACGACCGTGACCTTGCAGATGCGGTCGGGCGAATTGCAGTCCGCGCACGCGCCCGTTTCCGCGCACGGCGTCTTCTTGCCGAGGCGGCGGCAGTTCGGCGGGCACGCGCAGCGTTTCACGCGGTCGATCGCCGCGTCCACGCCGCCGGCCACGATCTTGTTGCGGCCGATCACGTAGCACACGCGCTTCGGCCCGTGGATGGAGGCCGCCACGCGGTTGCCGTTGCCGTCGATGTTGACGATGCGGCCGTCCGCCGTGAGCGCGTTCGCGCTGAGCAGGAAGAGATCCACGTCCGCCCGGCGCGCGGGCGCCTTGCCCTGCGCGGCGAGCGCGTCGGGCAGACCGAGTTCCTTGAGCGTCACGCTGCCGCCCTGGCCGATCGTCGCCGCATCGGCCGCGAGGTTCATCACGTAGTCCGCCGCCTCCGCGCGCGTGGCGCAGCAGGCGACGTCATAACCGCGCGCGCGCAGCGCCGCAGCCGTCTCGTCGAGTGTCGTCATGGTCTTAGTCCATTTCTGTGAGTTCGTGGGCGAAGGCGACGTAGTCCGTGCGGCCGTCGCCAAGAAACTTGATGGCCGAGCGCGGATGGCAGTTCATCACGCCCGTGAGCAGATACGGAATGTCGTAGCCCCACTTGAGGCTGTCGGCCTTGAGCCTGAGCATCTCCTTCTGCACGAAGTCGAGAATCGGCAGCGCGTTGTACTTCGGGTTCTTGAGGAACGACAGCAGCTGCTCGGAGAAGCAGTTGCCCGCGCCGCGCCCCATGCCGTTCACCGTCACGTCGAGGTAGTTCACGCCATAGCGGCAGCTCTCGATCGTGTTCGCGAAGGCGAGCTGCTGGTTGTTGTGCCCGTGGAAGCCCGTCTGCTTACCCGCCATCGCCGCCACGTACTTCTTCGACAGCGCGGCGATCTGCTCCGGACAGAAGTAGCCGAAGGAGTCGACGAGGTAGAGCACGTCCACGGGCGAGGCGGCGATCATCTGCAGGGCCTTGTCGAGGTCTTCGCCCGGCACCTTCGAGACGGCCATGAGGTTGCACGTGACCTCGTAGCCCTTCGCCTTCGCGTCCTCGATCATGTCGATCGCGAGCGGAATCTGGTGGATGTAGCACGCCACGCGGATCATGTCCACCACGCTGTCCTTCTTGGGCAGGATGTCCGTCTTGTAGTCGCAGCGGCCGGCGTCGGCCATCACGGCGATCTTGAGCGGCGTCTTGTTCTCGCCCACGATGGCGCGGATGTCGGCCTCGTCCGAGAACTTCCACTTGCCGTAGTCCGCCGGCTTGAAGATGTTCTTCGAGGCGCGGTAGCCAAACTCCATGTAGTCCACGCCCGCGGCGAGATTCGCCCGGTAGAGGGCGCGCGCGAAGTCGTCCGTGAACCCGAAGTTGTTCACGAGCCCGCCGTCGCGCATCGTCGCGTCGAACACCTTGATGTCAGGACAGTAGTCCATCATGTTGCGATTCTGCATCTCGGTCTCCCAAGTGGATGTGAAAATCAGGGGGAAAGTATATCACAAGTTGGCCATGCCGCAAAGGAGTGTCACTACGGCCGACGCATTAAAAGACTCTGCTCTTGCCATACGGGGCTGAATGGGACA
>CAVGKN010000087.1:0-5100 GCA_963629855.1 Lachnospiraceae bacterium | reverse complement strand
CTTCCGTCAACATGGCGACAATCTCCTGCTAATCGAATTGGTGATAAAAGAGGATGCGGGTCTGGTGCGGTTCGCGCTCGCCGTTGGTGTCGTACGTATTCTGCGCGTCGTAGTTGCGGCCCTGCTGGCGCGTGGCGGAGGGGTTGCGCCACACGAGGGCGACGGCGCGGCCGCCCTGCTGCGCGGGCGTGCCCTCGCCCGGTCCACCCAGCACGTTCGACTCGGCGCGCACGAAGATCAGGAACAGCTGCTGATTGTTCGCAAAGCAGTCGCGCCAGTATGAGTAGAGGAACTTGCGATCCACCGAGTGCAGCGCCACGTTGTTCTGCAGATCGCGATCCAGCCCCAAAAACTTCGTCTTCGAATCGTCGTTCTGCCACATGTCCCACGAAAGATCGTCCCAGACGTCCTTCCACAGATCGGCCGGATTGGAAGTGCCATCCCAGTTTTTGAGCAGCTCGATCGTCTTGTCGTGCATCTGCTTCCGCAGAACATCCGCGAAGCGCACCACGTCCGAACAGGCCATGCGGTCACCCGAACTTTCAGCCTTCGAGCAGAACGCGCGCTGCAGAGCCTGATCAGGCGTCTTGTACCACTTGTCGGTCTTGTTGATCAGATTGCCGCCGTTCTTGCGCAGTTCGCAGTCATCCGACATGCACCGCGCGGCGGCCCAGTAGTCGACGGGCGTGTTCGCAAGCGCCGCCATCATAATCGCGCGGCTGTCGGTGTAGGGATTCACGAGACATTCCTTCTCGGTGGAGCGCCCCACGCCGACCGCCGCCCACTGGTCGTACCAACTGCGATCGATCACGTGGCTGCAGAACGAACTGCCGCTGAAGCGCGTGCTGCCGGCGTTGTCGCGCAACGTGCCGTTGAAGTCCACCGTGCCGATGTTGGACCTGGAGAGATTCGGCAGAAACGCGAACTCGCCAAGGGACTGCAGAATGCCCTGGTTCGACGTGAAGAGAAACACGTCCTCGCTCACGCCGTTCCGCGTCGCCGTCTCTTCACCCATGCTCAGCGCCGACCGCGTCTTCGACAGCCAGTTGTCGAACGTGATGCCCGACGCATCCACGTAGTACCACGCCTCCGGCGCCCAGTTGAAGCGCGGATCGACGGTGTACATGGACTTCGGCGACCATGCGGTCGAGGGTGCGCCAAAGCGGAGATCCGGCACGCTGGCAAAGGTCAACTCGCCCTCGCCGATGAACCGCATCATCGGCGCACTCACCGCCGCGCCGCCAAACGAATCGTTCAGTTCATCGCGAAAAGGCGCCTCGGGATCGATGCCGTTCAACTGATCGTCCTGATACCATGCCGGCACGAGATCCACGGTCTTGTTGTCCGAATTGACGATGCGCACCCACACGCACACGCAGGGCACGAACGCCCCGTTGGAGTCCAATGTGGTGAGGTCCGTGTATTCCGCCTCAGACAGCGTCCCGTCCAGATCCGTATAGGGCCGCGCGTTGACGAGCCACGTCGTCTCGGGTTCTCCCACTGTGGCGCCGGTCTCGGTATTGTACGTCTGCACCTCCTTCTTCGTGACGAGCGTGGCCGAATTGGGCAGCACGTCGTCCAGCATGAGGTCGAACGAGATGGACTCTTCGCAGTGCACGTCGCTCTCGTCCTGGGGGACGTCCTCGATCGACAGCGTGACCTCCTGCGCCGCGATCGCAAGCGAGAACTGGGACTCCATCTTGTTCTCGTTCCCGTCGCGCGCCGTCCACGTGTTGGCGTCCTGCGGCCGCAGGCTCTTGGCCAGGCCGTTTCGGAAGTTGGAACTGTTCACGTCGCTGATCTTCGACTTCGGCACCAAAAAGAGGCGCACGTAGGCCTGCGCCTTGAACGTGCCCGACGGCCGCGACGCGCCATGCTTGAACGGGAACACGACAACCGCCTTGATCGAGCCGCCGCCGCCCGGAAACCATTCCTGCGGGTTGAACGTGTAGGGCGTGAGCTTCGTCGTCTGACCGCTCGCGGCGCTTCCTTCCGTCGAGGACGCTCCGGCCGTGATCTCGCCCGGCTGCATCTTCACCTGCGATTCCAGCGCCACGATCATCGGCACGCGCTCCATGCACGGCATCGCGAGCGACAGCGGCACGTTGTCGTGGTCGAGATAGTCCCAGAGCAGCCACTTGTCGAGCGGGTCGAGGATGTTCGCGTTCTGCCCCAGTTCGATGAGGCCGTTCCGCGGGATTCTGTTGTAGATGTCGTCGATTCCCAGCGGGGTGGACTTTTTGGTCATGTCCACGCCATAGAACGGCTGGCCCTTCGCCGTCGCGAGATCGACGGTCCACTTCTCGTTTGTGGTCACGGAGTCCGTGACGAACGGCTGGCGCGCCGCGCTCTTCGACTCCGTCGAGTCGGCAATGTAGTACGTGGCGCCCGCCGACGTGTTTCCGGAAATCCACTCGTAGAAGAGCGGCCGCAGCGCCGTGGAACCGCCGTTCCTGCCCAGCGCGAGATTGTAGTCGAGCATCGAGACGAACGGCGTGGTGTTCCCCGTCACCGCCATGGTACCGTCATTGCCCTTGTCGTCGCCGTCCGAACGACTCGAATGGACGAACGTGTCGAAGCTCGCGGCATCGCCCATGTTCACCGTGTCGCCCACGTTGCCGCCCTTGTCAGGATCCGCCGTGGGGTCGAACGAGGAATCGAAGAGATAGCCCAGCGAGAGCCGGCCGCTGGCCTCGGACGTGCGCCCGCGGTTTGCGTAGAGGCGGTTGATGTCGAAGCAGTCGCTCACGTTCACGGCGCAGTAGGCGAAGCGCCCCGCGTCGAACGGCAGCGGCTGCCACTGGGCCGCCCAGGACGACCGCGAGAGGAAGCGCACGTCGTTGACGAACGCCGGCGGCAAGTAGCCCAGCCCTTCCAGCGTGAGTACGCTCACCGTCTCCGTGACGGGCGCGAAGCGCGTCTCGCGCGACGTCGTGCCGCCCTGCGGATCCGGCGGCATGAACACGCGCCCCTCCCAGAAGTCCGCCACGTAGTCGTTCACCTTGTAGGTCTTCTCCCCTGCGGCGGTGGTGTCGGAGTTCGTGGGGCACAGGCCCGGGAACGGATCGCCGCGCACGGCGTCGTCCACGCGGGCGATCGCCTCCGCCATGGCGGCCTGCACGAGATGGCGCGTGGCGACCGTGCGGCGCAGCGCCGACGACGGCTGCCGCTCCGCGCGCATGTAGATCGCGAACGCGACGGCCGAAACGACCATGAACGACAGAAAGCCCAGCACGATCAGCAGGGCGCTTCCGGATTTGCGAGCGCGTGTCATCACTTAATTCTCCCCCGTGGTGGAAACCAGCTCATCGGCGGGGCGACGATTGTAGTTCGGAAAGGCGACGTAGGACTTGACGCCCGAATCCGTGGAATCCTCCTCGGCATCGACCTTCTTGCCCTGGCGGATCGTCACGAGGTACGGATTGCCCCAGGGGTCGAGGATCTTGCCGGACTTCGTGGTCGCCGCGTTGAACAGCACGGGCATCTTGCCCCGCTGGCCGTTCTGCTTGTTCTCCTTGCCCAGAATAAAGCCCAGCGTGTTCTCAGTCGCCTCGCTCAGCTCCATCGTGTGCGCGTCGAGCGAATAGTCCTTGCCGTAGTTCTCGTAGGAGAGAATCGCCTTCGTCAGCTCCTGGGCCTCGACCGTCGCCTGCTGGATCTTCGCCCGGCGGTTCGCCCCCGCAATGGACGAGGAAATCGCGCCAGCGAGCAGCATGAGCATGCCGATCACCACAATCAGCTCCACGAGCGTGAAGCCCTCTCTGTCAGTACGTCGTGTCATGTTCATTCCACCTCGTTCGGCCACGTGGAGATGTCGTCGTCCGTATCCCGCTTCCCGTCCGGGCCGTAGGAGAGCACGCCCACGGTGAAGGTCTGCGACGACCCGGATTTCAGCGAGCCCAGGCCGTTGACCTGCTGCCACGGCGCGGACGCGCTCTGGATGGAGGAATTGGCGCTGTCGTAGGTGCTGAAGTTCGGCGTCGAGAAGGATCCATTGCCGTTATACCTCGAAACGGCGCGCGCGCGCAGCGAGCCGTCCGCGTGCCAGGCGCCCTGCACAAGCCCCATCGTCGACTTGCTCGTCGTATCGATGCGCGGCAGCAGATTGTCGGCGCGGTTCTGCGCGAACGACAGCTGTCGGCGCATCGTCGAGAGCTGCGACACGCCCGCCTTGCCCGTGCGCCAGGCGATGGACGAGGCGTTGAACACCATCGTGAGAACCGTCACGAGCATCCCCAGCAGCAGGGAGGCCACAAGCATTTCGATGAGCGTAAAGCCCGCGCGTGGAGACGTCTTTTTCATTGGTTCTTCTGGTCTCCCTGGAAGTGGATTTCGGTGAAGTAGATCGGCTGCGCGAAGAGCGCGCCCGCGTTGCGCGACACGCGCAGGCTGATGGCCACGCGCGACCAGTCGTCGTAGGTCTCGATGGAGCTTCCGCTGGGGATGCGCACGCGCCCGGGCTGCGCCACGAGCGCGCACACGTAGTCGCTGTTGAGCGGCCACTGCGGCTGTGTGCCGTTCACGGCGCCCGCCAGGCTGTTGAACACGCTCAGCGCAAGCGAATTGACCTGACTTCTCTTCTTGGGCACGTAGCCGTTGCCCGTCTCGCAGTAGGCGATCCAGCCGCCTCTGCGTTCGCTCTGCCCCGTGACGTTCACCGCGCTCTTCACCGCGTTCTTCCACTCGTCCCACGTGATCGCGCGCGAGGAGAGCGCGCCGCGCAGCTGGTTGAGGACGGCGTCGGCGGCGGCCGCCGCCTTCACATCGTCCTTGCTCTGCTGGTTCTCGCGGTATCCCAGCGGATAGAGCGACACCATCGCGAGCACGCCCGCGGCCATGATGAAGATCGCGAGGTTCACCTCCATGAGCGTGAAGCCCGCCGCGCCGCACAGACGGCGTCTCAGACCTTCGTAAACTGTTTTCCTGAAGATGCCCATCTGTTTCTTCCCCCGCCTAGTCCTGATCCTTGAGGTCGCTCGCCGTGATCGTGCCCACCAGCTCCGTGTCGGTTCCGTCCACGTCGTTCAGGCGCGTGATCTGCAGGCTGCTGAACGAGAACTGGTAGTCGTTCGGCCCCGTGAGATCGCTGGGCCTGAACTC
>CAVGKN010000086.1:0-5118 GCA_963629855.1 Lachnospiraceae bacterium | reverse complement strand
GAACGACACGAGCTGGCCCGTCATCGTGGTGCCGATGTTCGCGCCGAAGACCACCCCGATCGCCTGCCGCAGCGAGAGCAGCCCCGCGTTGACGAAGCCCACCGTCATCACCGTCGTGGCGCTCGAACTCTGAATCACCGCCGTCACGCCCGCGCCCGCCAGAATGGCGAACACGCGATTGCGCGTGACGTAGCTCAGCACGGCTTTCATCCGCGCGCCGGCGATCTGCGTGAGGCCGTCGGACATCAGCCCCATGCCGTAGATGAACAGGGCGAGACCGCCCAAAACCGTGGTCGTCAACTGAAAAACGTTCATGTGCGTTCCTAACTTGTCGAGCGCCAAACAGTTTAGCGTTCGTCCGTTAGGAACACACAAAAAACAAATTAAGATTTGGTTAAACAGGGGCTACTGCCCGATCTTCGTCGTGCCGGGCGCGAGGTCGAGCGTCTGGTCGCCGAACGTGAAGACGCCCGGCACCGGCGTCGTCACGATGCCCGTGGCGCGGCCGTTGGCGAACGCAAGGTCGACCGCAATCATCTTGCCCGACGGATGCGGGTAGCTGGCGCGGAACGACTTGAGTCCGCCGGGCTGCGGCGCGATGCGGACGCGCTCGAAGAACGGCGCCGCGCTGCGGATGCCCGCCACGCCCGTGCGCAGGAACCAGAGCGGATGTGCGCCCCACGCATGGCAGTCGCTGCGCGAATCGTACCCCGGGCCTTCCGGCATTTCGAGGCACGTGGTCGCGCCAAGCTTCACGTAGCCCTTCCACAGGTCGAGGCGCTTGAGGAAGAGGTCGGCGCGGTGGAACTTGAAGTACGTCTCGAAAAGGTAGTACGAGAAGTAGACGGTCGTGCGGTCAAGATTCGGCTCGGTGACAAGCTTGTCGAAGAGCGCCTGCGCGCGGGCGCCCTCGAAGACGTCCGCCAGCAGAGCGAGGCTCTGCGCGTGTTCGGCGAAGACCTTGTGAGCCTCGTCGCTCGCGAAGAGCCCGCGCTTCTCGTCGAAGAATTTGGCGACGATCGCGGTCTTGAGTTTCGCGGCCTTTTCAGTCCAGTGCGCGGCGAGATGCGAGTTGCCGAAGGCCTCCTCGATGCGCGCGGCGCCCTGCAGCGCGGCGAGGTAGAAGAAATTGAGCTCGGCGTTCGCGCCGCCGCGCCGCGACCCCTGCGCACAGCCGGCCTTCCAGCCCAGCACCCAATCCATGAAGCTCCAGCCCGGAAGGTTTGCGATCAGGCCGTCCGCGCGCTCGTAGAGCGCGAAGCTGCGCAGCGTGTCCGTCATCGCGGGCAGACGCGCCCTCAGCCAGTCACGATTGGCGTGGTTCATCAGGTAGTCCGCGTACATGCCGAGGTAGCACAGCGTGTAGGAGGCGCCCTCCTGTACGCCGCGCGTCGGATAGTTGAACGGCACGGTGCCGTCGTCGCGGCGATTGAGCGCGAAGATCTCGATCGCGCGGCGGATCATGCGGTCGTCGGACGACATCGCGGAGAGGATGTTCAACTGCACGCGCGTGTCGCCTGGGTACATCTGCTGTTCGTAGAACGGACAGTCGAAGAGCATCTCATGGCAGCACATCTGCATGCCGCGCGCGCAGATGCGCTGGACGTCCGCGAGCGTCGGGTCGTCCGGCGTCTCGAACGCCGATTCGCATTCGACAGGATAGCGCGTCTCGATGAGCGCGAGATCCTCAATCGTAACGGGTTCCGCGCCCGCCGTGACCACGAGCTCGCACCAGCGACCGCAGCGGAACCACGGCGGACGGAACGTGGCGCGAGCGCGCCCGTCGAACACGAAGCGGTCGCCGAAGCCGTCGAACGTCTTGCCCTCCCATTCGGCGCGGTTGCCCTTGAATTTGCCCTTGATCTTGGGGTCGGACGACGGCCCGCGCAGCGACTCGGCCCACTTCCACGTCATCTTGCCACCCTTGCCGCCCTTGACGACGGCCTCCGGATAGGCGCAGATGTAGCGGTCGAGATCCCAGAGAATCTTCCGCGTCTCGCCCGCGGGAACGGTCAGCGGGAATGTCATCTCGCCGCCCGTCACGAAGCGGCCGGGCCGCACACGCGCCGCCATCTGGTCGGGCAGCTGCGAGGGATAGAGGAGCCAGCCCTGCTGGCGCAGGCCGCAGACGTTGCCTCTGCCCAGCGCCTTGCGCACCACGGCGGGCGTCTTCCACTCGGCGATCTCCACGTCGAACGGGCCCGTGCCCCTGAGCTCGAAGCCGTCGCCCGTGCCCCAGGCGCCGCCGCTCTTGCCAATGGGCCTCATGTTCGTGATGGCGCCGCACATCCACTTGCCCTTGCCCGTGGTGAGCATGGCGTCGTAGGCGCCGTCTGCCTTCAGGCAGAAGCCCGGCCAGTACGCGAGCTGCGCAAGCGGCCCAAAGTCGCCAAGGCTCCACCCCGTTGCCTCGAACACATGCTCGCCCGGCGTCAGGGCAATGCGATAACTCTGGTACGTCCAGTTCTCGACCGTGCCGCGATGCGGCCCGCGCGCGACGAACTGCCCGTCGAGCGTCAGAATGAAGCGCTCGTCGCCCGTGACGTCGATTTCAAGAGGCGTGCCGTCGGACGTAAACGCGCAGCGGTAGCGCACCACGCGCGGCATGTAGGCGAAAGGCCCCATTTTCGAGCCGTCCGGATGCGAGATCCACGCCGCCTGGTCGATCGCCTGCACGGGCATGACGCCCGTGTTGCCGCGCATGAACCGAGCCGGCCGGAACACGCGCTCGACCGTGCGCTCGCCCTGCGCCATCGTTTCGGCACAGCCCAACATCGCCACACCCAACATCAACAGTTTCAAAGAGGTTTTCATCTTGTGTACTCCAATTTGTTTTCTAAAATCTTGTCTCTACTTCTCACGTTCGACGTAGAGGCGGTAGCCGTTGAGCGCTTCGGTCATCTCATGCGGCATCACGCGGACGTCGTCCTTCAACTCGCTCAGTTTCCGTTTGTACTCCTCCTGCGCTTCGTAATTCGCCTGGCGGATCTCGTTTTCGAGCTTCTCCTGCGCCCGGGCCTGCGCCGCGAGCTGCTTCCATCTCATATAGGCATTGCTGTCCTGAGACTGGGTGGGAATGACACGACTAACCCTTCTCTCCCTCTCCCTCTCCATCTCCCGTTCCTGTCGTTGCGCATAGACGGAAGATTCGAAACTGCGCGGAATCTTCGTCACGCCGCCAATGGAACGGGAGATCTTGTTGCCATCATAGAAGACGACCGTCCGCTTGGGAATTTTCTGCAGTTTCAACGGCTTGATCTGCTTGCGGAAGCGCTTGGCCTTCCGTTCAAGAAGCACTTTCCCCACGCAGGCCTGAAGCGCATCCAGAGGAATCTGGGCGTCACAGTCGATGGTGTCAACGGGAATCTCCTCGCTCCCCTTCTTCGCTTTCAGCACAACGCGATATTTGACTTTGTCGAAACGCAGCTCCAGCGCCTGCACGACCGGCGCGAGATCGCCCAATTCGTCGTTGATCGGGATAAAAGGCCTGCTGGCATCCGGATAATCGACGAAGCGCGACGAGTCCGGCGTCCCGAACATCCAAACTTCGTTCTTGGCGTCGTCCTCCCGTGTCACCGCCCAACGCGCGTCGTCCAGACGCTTCTTGAAGTCCATGACATTCACTTCGGTCATGTCCTTCGCATTCGGCGCCAGGCATTTCACGGACTCCAGTCCCTTGGTCCCCGTTGTCAGGATGTAGAATTCCTTTCGTTCCGGATACGAAGCATCGACCGCCCAGAAACGGCATTCCTTGTCGCACGGCAGACGCGGATCGAGAACCTGTTCCTTGGGTGTTCCCGTTGCGAAGCGGCAGGTCTTGCGCTCGAACATCTTGGGAGCGTTCTGATAGAGGTCCCGGATCTTCTGCGCGGCGAGCCGTTCCGCGGCCGCCTTCTCGGCCTGCTGTTCGCGTTTCAGTTCGCGGGCGCGACGCGCCTCCTCCTCCTTCTTCTCGCGCGCGACGCGCTCCGCCTCCTCGCGCTGTTTCTCCAGCCGCTCCCGTTCGGCCGCTTCCTTGCGTTGCGCTTCCTCTTTCTCCAATTTCTGTGCCTCCAGCGCCGCCTCGCGCGCCCGCGCCGCCGTGCGTGTCGTCTTCATCTGGTAGAAGAAAAACGTCACGCCCAGCACAACGGCCGACACGGCCACAATTCTCAGCGCCAGCCTCGTGTAGTCGACGGTCGCATGCGACCGCGACGGCGCGGAAGGAGGCGACGACGACGGATGGGGCGGATTCGCACCGGCGGACGACCGTGCCAACGGACGACGCTTCGGCGACTCCACCGCCTCGGCGGGTTTCCGGTACTCCGTCTTCGTGTGGCAGAACGGACACTCCACGCGGGCGCCGTCCTCAAGCTGTTCGTCGGTCGTGCTGATCTGACCGCATGTCAAACATTTAAACTGGGTCATGGCATTGTCTTCTTTTTCTCCGCAGACGCAAGTAGTCTATCAGAGAACGGCTTCGTCGTGCAAGTGAAAAGTGCGTGCTTCGGGCGTGGTTGTTGGCGCAGCCGCGATTTGCTATACTGGACGCACAACAGAAAGCAGAGCTCTCATCGTTATGAAAAACAGGATTCTCATCGTTTTCGCGGCAGCGCTGACGGGGCTGTGCGCCCTGGCCAAGGATGTCGTGTTCACCGGCGCGAAGGACGGCTCGCGGCTCGTCACGGACGAGCTTCAGCGGGCGATCGACGACGTGGCGCGCGCCGGCGGCGGCCGCCTCACGCTGGAGGCCGGCACGTACCTTTCCGGCGGCGTGCTGCTGAAGGACAACGTCACGCTGCATCTCGCCAAGGGCGCGACGCTGCTCGGCAGCACGAACTATCTCGACTACGCGCGCCACACGAGAGGCCAGCTCGCGCTCGTGGGCGCGATCAACGCACGGCACGTCGTCCTCGAAGGCGAAGGCATACTGGACGGTCGCGGCTGGGCGGCCACCCGGCGCGACAGTGCGCCGAATCGCTGGAAGATCTGCTGCTTCACGCGCTGCCGCGACGTGCGCATTGAAGGCGTCACGCTCACGAACCCGGCGTTCTGGACGTGCCTCTTCAAGGATTGCGACGGCGTGGTGGCCCGCAAGGTGACCATCAACAGCCACGCGAACTTCAACAACGACGGCTT
>CAVGKN010000085.1:0-5159 GCA_963629855.1 Lachnospiraceae bacterium | reverse complement strand
CTGCCGGGTGGGCTTCTGAAGAATCCCGACTACCGCACGGGAAAACTTGTAATGCGCAAGATTCCCGCGAAGGGTGTCGAATGGCTGATGGGCAGCGTGGCGGGTGAACCCGGACGCGACGGTTCGCGTGAGGCGACGCACACCGTCACGCTTGCGGACAACTACTACATCGGCGTTTTCGAAACCACGCAGGCCCAGTGGGCTCTCGTCCAGACGGCGACGACGCGTGTGACGCCGTCCTACTATAAAGTGGAACAATTGATGCGTCCCGTGGAGCAGGTCTCGTACAACGACATCCGCAGTGCGGAGACTGACAATAGTGCGGCCGCCGCCTACAATTATCCTGCCGATCCGAACTCGAAGTCGTTCCTTGGTCTGCTCCGTACGAAGACGGGGCTTCTCTTCGACCTGCCCTCCGAGGCGCAGTGGGAGTTTGCCTGCCGAGCGGGTCACGGTACGGGCTATTGGGGTGATGGTAAGCCGTTTCTTTCGTCCGACAAGGACGCGAACCTCGCCGGACTCGGACGAGTCTACTACAATGGTGGCAAGGTGCTGGATTCCTCGGGGACGAACTATGTCGATCCCGGCAACGCCTGTGGCGTGACGAACGGCACGGCGATCGTGGGCTCCTACGCGCCGAACAGCTGGGGGCTCTACGACATGCACGGCAACGTGTGGGAATGGTGCCTCGACTGGTTCACGGCAGACATTACGGGGCTTGGCGGCGCGGTGAGCACATCTGCGGGGTCGGTTCGTGTGCAACGGGGCGGGAGCTGGAACTGCGGCGCCAGCTGGTGTCGTGCTGCCCGACGCTGCGACAAGTCGCCCGGCGGCCGCAACGACGACCTCGGGTTCCGTCTCGCCCTGCCGGCCTACCCCGCAGGACTGTCCAAGCAGTAGGCAAGAGCGCGTAGGTCTTGCGGGGCGCACACCAACTTTGCGACTGTGGCGAATTATGGTAAACTGATAGGCGATTTTTTTTCGAAGGAGTCGTGCTGAACATGTCAGAAGAGAAGCGTCGCATCGTCGTTACGTCCGCCCTGCCCTATGCGAACGGGGATATCCATTTGGGGCATCTTGTCGAGTACATCCAGACCGACTTCTGGGTCCGGTTCCAGAAGATGCGCGGCAACGAGTGCGTCTACGTGTGCGCGGACGACACGCACGGCACGCCCATCATGATCCGCGCCGCGAAGGAAGGCATCACGCCCGAAGAGCTCATCGCGCGCAGCCACGCCGCGCACCTGAAGGACTTCACGGACTTCGAGATCTCCTTCGACAACTACTACTCCACGAACTCGCCGGAGAACAAGGCGCTTTCCGAGCGCTTCTTCGCCGCGATGGAGGCCTCCGGCGGCATCACCACGCGCACCACGCCGCAGCTCTACTGCGCGCACTGCAAGATGTTTCTGCCGGATCGCTTCGTGAAGGGCGCGTGCCCCAAGTGCGGCGCGGAAGGGCAGTACGGCGACAGCTGCGACCACTGCGGCGCGACCTACGCGGCCGAAGAGCTCGCGCACCCCGTGTGCACCACGTGCGGCGCGACGCCCGAGGTGCGCGACGCCGACCACCTCTACTTCGAGCTCGAGCCGCAGCACGCCTATCTGCGCGAGTGGATTCCCGCGCACACCACGAGCGACGTCTCGAACAAGCTGCTTGAATGGTTCAACGAGCCGCTGCGCGGCTGGTGCATTTCCCGCGCGGCGCCGTACTTCGGCTTCGAGATCCCGGGCCATCCCGGCAAGTACTTCTACGTGTGGGTGGATGCGCCGATCGGCTATCTCGCCTCGCTCGAGAACTGGTGTGCGAAGAACGGCAAGTCGTTCGACGACTACTGGCAGAACCCGAAGACCGAGCGCTACCACTTCATCGGCAAGGACATCATCCGCTTCCACTGCCTGTTCTGGCCGGGGATGCTGCACGCGGCCGGCTTCGAACAGCCGAACAAGATCTTCGTGCATGGCTTCCTGACGGTGAACGGCGAGAAGATGTCCAAGTCGAAGGGTACCTTCGTGAACGCGCGCACGTATCTCGACCATCTGCCGCCCGCCGCGCTGCGCTACTACTATGCGTGCAAGCTCGGCGGCACGACGGACGACATGGATCTCAACCTGCAGGACTTCGTGCAGCGCGTGAACGGCGACCTCGTGGGCAAGATCACGAACCTCGCCTCGCGCGGCGCGCAGATGCTCCACAAGAGCCTCGGCGGCCGCCTCGGCGCGCTCGACGACGAAGGCGCGCAGCTCGTGGCGTTCGCCCGCTCCCGCGCGGACGCGATCGCCCGCCACTACGAGGATCGCCGCTTCTCGCAGATCCCCGTGGAGGTCACGAAGATCGCCGACGCCGCGAACGAATACTTCGACCGCCGCGAACCGTGGAAGACCGTCAAGGCGCCCGACGGCGCGGAGACGACGCGCACCACGCTCACGACGATCCTCAACGTGTTCCGCATTCTCGCGATCTACCTCAAGCCCATTCTGCCCGCCTATGCGGAGAAGGTCGCCGCGCTCTTCGGCGAGGCCTCCTACACGTGGGCCGACGCCGCGCGCATGATCGAGAACGCGCCGCTCGCGAAGTACGAGTACCTCGCCACGCGCATCGACGCGAAGCAGGTGGAGGCGATGGTCGAGAAGGCGAAGGTGAAGCCCGCCGACTCCGGCGAGGTCGCCCACGAATCGCGCGCCTCGAAGAACAAGGCCGCCCGAACGGACGGGGGCGCCCGAATGGACGGGGGTGCGAGCACCCCCGAACCCCCGGCAGCGGTTGAGTTGAAGCCCGAAGTCGCGTTTGGCGATTTCGAGAAGCTTGACCTGCGCATTGGCCGCGTGGCCGCGTGCGAGATCGTGCCGAAGAGCGCGAAGCTGCTCAAGTTCACGCTCGACTGCGGGGCGCTCGGCATGCGCACGATCTTCAGCGGCATCCGCGGCGCCTATCCCGATCCGGCGGCGCTCGTGGGGCAGGAAGTGCTCTTCATCGCGAACCTCGCGCCGCGCAAGATGAGCGTGGGCGTCTCCGAGGGCATGATCCTCTTCGCGGGCGAGCCCGGGAAGACGGGCGGTCTGCTCGCGCCGCTCGCCGCCGCCGGCGCCGGAACCCCCGCCACCTGATGGGGGCATTCGGTCTTGACCTCGGCGGTCTGACGGAGTAAACTACTCACCAACTTTTTTCAACCCGAAAGGATGTGCCTTGTCATGAAGAAACCTGTCAAAATCTGTTTGTGGACCCTCGCCGGCCTCGTGGGGCTCGTCGTGCTCGTGCTGCTCTCGCTGCCGCTGTGGATCGGCGGCGTGCTGAAGTCCGTCTCGCAGTCGCTCATGCCGGAATACACGGGCTGCGCGTTCAAGATGGAGTCGTTCTGTCTCAACCCGTTCACGGGCCGCCTGCAGATCACGGAGGCGCATCTCGCCAATCCGCAGGGCTATGCGCAGGACGTGGAGGCATTCAGCGTGGCGACGGTGCGCGTGGACGTGGCCGTGTGCTCGCTGCTGAGCTCCACGATCCATGTGCGCGAAATCTCGATCGAGAGTCCGTTCGTGAGCTACGTCAGCGCGAACGGCACGAACAACTTCGCCGCGATCGCCGCGACCGCCAAGGGCAAGCTCGGGAGCGCCGAGGAGGCGCCCGCCGCCGAAGGCGAGAAGAAGGCCGAGGAGAAGGCGGGCAAGAAGGTGGTGATCGACCGCTTCTATCTGGCCGGTACGCGCGTGAAGTTCGGCATTCTGCCGCTCGCGATTCCCACGATCGAGCTCAAGGACATCGGCAAGGACACGGGCGGCGCCACGTTCTCGGACGTGTGCGCGACGGTGGGCAATTCCGTGACGAAGTTCATGACGGACGCGGGCGGCACTGCGGCGAACGCGCTCAAGAGCGTGACGGGCGGCGCGGGCGATGCGCTCAAGGGCGCGACAGGCAAGGCGGGCGAGGCTGCGGGCAAGGCGGCCGACGCCGTGGGCCAGGGCGTGAAGGACGCTGCGGAAAATCTGCGCAAGCTCAATCCCTTTGGTCGCTAAGCCGGTGGGCGAAGTCATCCATCTCGTGGGCGTGGGGGGCGTGGGCATGAGCGCCCTCGCCCAGGCGCTGCTCGACGCGGGCTGCACGGTGACGGGCGCGGATCGCGCGCTCGGCGCCACGGCGCGCGGGCCGCGCGCGCGCATCTTCGACACGCTCGCCCGCGCGGGCGTGACGCTCTTTCCGGACGACGGTTCTGGGATTGGACCCGACACCGCGCGTGTGATTCTCTCGACGGCGGTGGAGGAGACGAACCGCGACCTGCAGACGGCGCGGGCGCTCGGAATCCCCGTGGTGCATCGGGCCGCCGCGCTGGCGGAGACGCTGGCGCCGCGCCGGCTCGTGGCGGTGGCGGGCACATGCGGGAAATCCACCGTTACGGCCATTCTCGGCCATCTGCTCGCGGAAAGCGGCTTTGACCCCGTGGTGGTGAACGGTGCGCAGATCGTGGGCTGGGACGCGGACGGCACGCGCGTGGGCTCCACGCGGAAGGGCGCCGGCGCCTACGCCGTGGCGGAGGTGGACGAAAGCGACAAGTCGCTCGTCGCCTTCAAGCCCTACGCCGCGATCATCACGAACGCTTCGGCAGACCACTACTCGAAGGAGGAGATGGACGCCGTGTTCGACGCCTTCGCGCGCGACGTGCCCGGACCTGTGATCGACGGCCGGCGCGCGCCGATCGTGCCGGGCGCGGTGGCGCGGACGATTCCGCTGCCGGGCGAGCACAATGCCGTGAACGCCGAGTGCGCACTGCGCATGGCGCTGGCGCTGGGCGCGGATCCGGCGCGGCTTGCGGCGGTGATGCGCGCGTTCCCGGGCGTGGAGAGGCGGCTGCAGCGCGTGGGCGACTGCGGCGGCGCGGCGGTGTTCGACGACTACGCGCACAATCCCGAGAAACTCCACGCGATGCTCGTCACGCTGCAGGGCGCGTATCCGAAGGGCGTGGCGGTGACGTGGCGGCCGCATGGCTATGCGCCGCTCCGGAAGATGTGCGCGGCGCTTGCGGCGATGTTCCGCGCCACGCTGCGGCCGTGCGACCTGCTGCTGCTGCCGCCCGTGTACGACGCGGGCGGCACAACGGACCGCTCGATCAACTCCGACGCGCTCGTGGCGGCATTGAACGGGATGCCCGTGCAGGGCGTTCGAGATCT
>CAVGKN010000084.1:0-5168 GCA_963629855.1 Lachnospiraceae bacterium | reverse complement strand
GCGCTGGGCTACGCCCTGCGCGGACTCGTGGGCAAGTGGCAGGCGGATTCCATCGAGAAGCGCATGCGTCTGCGCGAAGAGGAGGCCGAGGCCGACATCAAGGCCCGGCTCAAGGAGGCGGATATTGCCGCGCGCGCGGCCGTGGTCAAGGCCCAGGAGGCGTTCGAGACCTCCACGCGCGCGCGCCGCGCCGAACTGCAGGCCACCGACGAGCGCCAGACGAAGCGCGAGGAGGGCCTTGACCGCAAGGCCGCCGTGCTCGACGCGCGCGAGAACGCGCTCGCCGAGCGCACGCTCGTCACCGAGGCCAACGCCAAGAAGGCCCATGAACAGCTGGCGGCCGCGGAGGCGCGGCTGCAGTCCGTCGCGAAGCTGACGCATCTCGAGGCCCGCAAGGAAGTGCTCACGCGCGCGAACAGCGAACTGCGCGCGGACGCGGCGATTCTCTCGCGGCGCATCCAGGAGGCGGCGCGCGAACAGGGCGAGGCGCGCGCGGCGCAGATCGTGGCGGATGCAATCCAGCGCTGCGCCGTGATGAACGTGGGCGTGTGCACGACCACGCTCGTGCCGCTGCCCGCGCCCGAGATGAAGGGCCGCATCGTGGGGCGCGACGGTCGCAACGTGCGCGCCTTCGAGGCGGCGACGGGTGTGCAGGTGCTGCTCGACGACGTGCCCGACGCCGTGGTGCTCTCCTCCTTCGACCCCCTGCGGCGCGAAGTCGCCGCGCGCGCCCTCTCGGCCCTCGTCGCCGACGGCCGCATCGTGCCCGCCGCGATCGACGCCGCGATCGAACACGCGCGTGGCGCCGTGGAGCAGATCAAGGAGGAGAAGGGCATCGACGCGGCCGCGGAGGCCGGCGTCACCGGTCTGCCCGCAGACACGCTGCGCCTCCTGGGCGCGCTCGCCTTCCGCTTCTCCCATTCGCAGAACGTGCTGCGCCACTGCGTGGAGGTCGCGCTGCTTGCCGGCGCCATGGCCGACGAGATGAAGCTCGACTCCACGCGCGCGCGCCGCATCGGCCTGCTGCACGACATCGGCAAGGCCATCACCACCGAAAAGCGCGGCGCCCACGCGGCGCTCGGCGCGGAGTTCCTGCGCGCGCACGGCGAGGCCGACGACGTGTGCGCGGCCGTGGCGGCGCACCACGCCGAGGCCGGCGTGGACGGCGGCGTGTACGGCGTGCTGTGCGCGGCGGCCGACGCCATCTCCGCCTCGCGTCCCGGCGCGCGCCAGGAGAACGCCAGCGACTATCTCCAGCGTCTGGCCGACCTCGAGAAGATCGCGCGCAGCCACGCGGGCGTGTTGCACGTCTACGCCGTGCAGGCGGGGCGCGACCTGTGCGTGATCGTGGATCCCGCCGTGGTTGGCGACCAGGAGACCTCCGAGCTCGCCGCCTCCATTTGCCGCGACATCTCCGCGCGCGTGCAGTTCCCGGGCCTGATCCGCGTCACGGTCGTGCGCGAACTGCGCTGCGTCGAATACGCGCGCTGACGACAATTTTTTCCACAAACCCCCGAACGAAACGAGGTACATGATGACGAAGACAAACGCACTGATTCTGGGCGGCCTGCTCGCGGGCGGCCTGTTTGCGGCCACGCCGAATGCCGCACCCAAGCGCGACCTGGTCGCCACGATGGAGGTCGCCTCCTTTGGCGACGTTTCGAAGAAGGTCATGACGCTGGGCACGCTCGTGAACAATCCCATGGTGCCCGCGCTGATCATCGGCGCCAGCCAGGAGGCGCTCACGAAGCAGTACGGCCGCTTCCGCATGGATGCGCCCCTCTACACGCTCGTCTACGGGCCGAACGGCGAAACCGCGGTGATCTATCCGTGCGCGGATGGCCCCGCAAAGACGCTGCTCGAACATCCGGGCGCGAAGAAGGACGCGGACGGCACGCTGCGCCTGCTGCCCGGCGAATGCCGTCCGAACGACTGCTGGATGGCGTTCACGAAGGATTCCCGCTATTGCGCGATTGCGGAGAGCGCGGACCTTGCCAAGCGCGCGCGCGCCGACTTCGAGGCCGGTGCATCCGCCCGCGCCGCGCAGGCTTCGGCCGCCGCGCCGCTTCTGCGCGTGGACGTTCCCGAAGCGGGCCTTAACGCCCTCGCGGCGGAGAAGGACGTTGCCGCGCAGCTCAAGGCGCGCGGCATGTACAATTCCTTCAAGAATTTCGCCGCGTTCGCGTTCACGCTCGACCTTGACGAAACGGGCTTTATCGCCGAGGCGCGGCTCACGCCGCGGCCCGGCGTCGCGCCCTCCCCGGCGGCGGGCTACGCGCTGCCGGCCGGTGCGCTCAATGCGCTGCCCGCCAACGCCTATCTGCTTGCGGCCCTTGGCAGTCGCTTTGCGCTCGGCGCGCGCACGGAGAGGGACGTTAGCGTCGAACGCAACGCCACGGTCAAGTTCGTGCGCGAATCCCTGATGGCGGAGGTGGCCAAGTGCGAACCCGCAAAGCCGTATCGTTCGCTCATCCAGGCCCTCGTGCCCGCGTTTGCGGATCTGCTGCGCGACGGCTCCCCGTATCCGGCCGCGCGTGACTGGGACGCAAGCGCGCTCGCCGCGGACAAGGCACAGCATCTCTATGTGGTGTCGAGAGGCGAGATGGAGAAGGCTGCCGCGGTGAACGCCGCCGTGCGGAAGTTCCTCGATCGGGCGGTCGCCGCGTTCGACGCGCGCTGGCCGGGACGCCACGTGATCGCCAAGACGGCGAAGGGCCACGTCATTGACTGGAAGGCCGTGTTCGAAATCGGCCTGACCGAAGGCGGCGTGACGGATGCCGCCGAACGCGCGGAGGCGCTGAAGGGCCTGTTGAAGGCGACGAAGGTTCTTCTGGGCGATACGAAGACGGAAATCGTGCAGGCGAACAACGGCGCGAAGACGACCAACCTCCTGGCCCGGCCCGGTTTCGCGGCGCCGGCCCCGGCGGCGGGCAACGAGGCGCGCATGGCCGCCCTGATGCCCGAAGTCGCGAAGAAGCGGCCCGGCATGATGGGCTGCCTCAGCCTCTACGCGCTGCTGCGCGACGTGGCGCTGCCCGTGCTCGCGAAGTGCGGCGACAAGAAGCAGGCGCAGGAAATCAACGCCGTGCTCGCGCGTCTGCCGCCGGCCGAGGCCAAGGGCGGGTTCGCCGTCGCGGCCTGGGCGAACAAGGATGGTTCGTGGCGCGCCTTCGGGCGTCTCACCGCGGCCGAACTGAAGAACTTCGGCTCCGCGTTCAACGCCTTCACCGAGGCCTCGATGTCGTCCGCCCTCGAAGACAAGCAGCAGGGCAAGCGCCCGGCGAAGGCGAGATAGGGCATCCGGTCATGGTCAAGCGGATTCTGGGAATCGCGGCGCTGGTGGCGCTCGCCGGCTGCACGTCGTTCGAGGTGACGCGCAGCCAGAAGTTCGTGGACGAAGCCGGCCGGTTCGTGCACGTGGACTACGGGTCGGAAAAGGAACCGCGTACGTCCACGTTCACGCTCTCCAACGGCGTGAAGCTGCCGTTCAAGTCCAAGCTCAAGGTGCGCGTCACGCTGCCCAATGGCAACGACTTCATCGCCTACCAGCGGATGTCCACCACGGGGAACCTCTACCTTACCGACGACGAGGCCTGGGAGTTCTTCGAGCGCGGCACGGGCTGCCTCATCGCGCGCAAGGCGTCGGACGGAAAGGGCTTCCTCGCGCAGTACCAGGGCACGCTCTGTGCGAGCGTGCGCAATCCGCTCGCCGAGAAGCGGGCCACGATCCACGGCGACGCCTCCTCCACCCCGCACGACTTCGGCCGCCAATCCTCAGGTCCCCGCACCGTCGAGCACTAACCATGTCCGTTCTTGACAACATCCGCATCGTGCTGGTCGGCACGCTCTACACGGGCAACGTGGGCAGTTCCTGCCGCGCGATGGCCAACATGGGGTTCCACAATCTCGTGCTCGCCGCGCCCAATCTGCAGAATGACTGGAGCGAAGGCGAGCGCCTGGCCGTGCACGCCACGGACATTCTGCAGAACCGGCGCGAGACCGCCACGTTCGAGGAGGCGGTGGCGGACTGCGTGGCCGTGGTCGGCACCACGGCGCGCGGCGGCCTCTACCGCCAGCACGTGAAGGCGCCGCGCGACTGCGCCGCCGACATCCTCGCGCTCGCGGAGACCGGGCCTGTCGCGCTCGTCTTCGGCCGCGAGGACAAGGGCCTGCTCAACGAGGAGGTCGCCCAGTGCACGCACCTCATCCGCATTCCCGTGGACGAAGGCTACACGTCGATCAACCTCTCCCAGGCCGTGCTCATCACGTGCTACGAGTTCTTCACCGCCACGGGCTCCTACGTGCCGCCGCACGAGAAGGCGCCGCCCGCCCCGCAGGCGCAGAAGATGCAGCTCATGAAGAACTGGCAGACCATGCTGCGCGACATCGGCTTCATGGACGAAAAGCAGACCGACCACATGATGCAGGGCATTCACCGCATCTTCTCGCGCGGCGTGCAGACGCGCGACGACGCCGCGATCATGCTCGGCGTGGCCCGCCAGGCCCTCTGGGCCCACCACAATCCCGCCCTCGAAGGCCGCAAACCCTCCCTCTAGTTTCAGCGCCATGCGACTTCTGATTCTCAGCGATATCCACGGCGTGCCGTCCACGCTCGAGACGGCCCTGAAGATGGGCGAAAGCCTGAAGCCCGACCGCATCGTGCTGCTGGGCGATCTGCTCTACCACGGGCCGCGCAACGGCGTGCCGAACTTCTACGATCCCGCGCGCGTGATCACGATTCTGAACGGCCTGAAGGACCGCATCGTCGCCGTGCGCGGCAACTGCGACGCGGAAGTGGATCAGGCGATGTTCGAGTTTCCGATGATGGCCGACTACGCGCTGCTCGACGCGGGGCGCGAGACGTTCTTCCTCACCCACGGCCACCTCTACAACGAAACCCATCTGCCGCCTCTCGGCGCCGGCACGATTCTCGCGCATGGCCACACGCACGTGGCGGAGCTGCGCAAGCTGCCCTGCGGCCTCACGCTCTTCAACCCCGGCTCCGTCTCCCTGCCGCGCGGCGCCGCCGCGAAGTCATTCGGCTTCTTCGACGGCGAAACGCTCTCGCATTACACCTTCTCTTGAGTGCGTGCAACCGACAGGAGGTCCAGGACCGACGCATTAAAATGACTCCACTCTCGCTCGAGAGGGCTGACCATCTCGCAAAT
>CAVGKN010000083.1:0-5214 GCA_963629855.1 Lachnospiraceae bacterium | reverse complement strand
GTGCTGGGCGACCTCTACTGCGGCTGGTGGTACAAGCTGCCCGTGCACAGCACGGTCTACGGCAACTACCGCTGGGTGCCGTGGATCCCGAACACGGTCTCGCACCTCACCGCGCTGGACGGTTCCACCGTCGATTCCCGCTACTGGGCGGAATACGTGGCGGGCATCTGCGCGCCGAGCGAGGTCACCTCGGCGCTGGAGGCGTACAAGTTCCCGAACACGATGAATCCCTATTCGTACTTCCACGACCTCTCGGGCAACGACGTCACGTACTACAACAACCGGCTCGCTTCGATCGCCGAACTGGAAAGCTCGTACTTTGACGACAGCTACCTGAAGTACCGCTTCCATCAGACGCGCCTCTCGATCGGCACGACCGACCTCATCCCGCTCGGCGGCGCGTTCGCGAAGCGCTGCACGGAGATGTGGGACGGTCTCGGCGTGGCCGATGCCTGGACGGTGACGGGCGACGACCTTGATTCGAACGGCATCCCCGACTGGTGGGAGACGGTCGCGCAGGAACGCTACGGCGCCGCGACGGAGGGTCTCACCTGGGATTCGCTCGTCGATTACAACGGTCTCACGATCACGGCGCGCGAAGCCTACATCCGCGACCTCGCGAACGGCATGCAGCCGAGCGGTCAAGCGGACGAGGCCTACGTCAACACGACGGATCGCGACGGCGACGGCATCGCCGACTGGTGGGAAACCATCTATGGCATCTCTTCCGAGGATGGACGCGTGGACAGCGACCACGACGGCCTCTCGAACTTCATGGAGTATCTCTGTTCCGAGTTCTTCTCCGAGAAGGGCTTCCCGCGCATCTCGCCGCTTGAGTCCTACTCGAAGTCCAACGAGGACGTGGTGGTTCCGGACTACTTCCTCAAGGTCGGCAGCCTCTATCTTGGCGAGATGTTCACCGATCACGACTTCTGCGAAGACGAGTGGGAGGATCTCTACGCGACGACGGCGAATGGCACGTCCGCGCGTCTCTACGCCTCGCGCTTCGTGAGCGACCTCTGGGCCGACTACGACAACGACGGCTGGAGCAACTGGGCCGAGTGCCGCGCGGGCACCGATCCGACGCGCGAAAGCGAGACCTCCTACGTGGAGGCGTCCGCGGCGGAATATCCCGTGCCGACGGTTGAAGTCGCGGCGTACTACAACGGCAGCACGTCCGTGGGCGGCCAGATCGTCGTGCGCGCCTACAAGACGAACGCCGAGGCGGGCAAGCCCGATGCGAGCTGGACGATGCCCATCGGCGGAGACACGACGGATGACGAGACGGAGTCTTCGTCGAGCACGTCGAGCACGGAAGATGACACGGTGGGCACGACCTACACGCGGCAGCTCGGCCTGAACCCGGGCGGCAAGGTGACGTACTCCCTGGGCAACGGCTCGGTCGTGCCGGGCACGGTCGAGATTTCCTTCCGCGACCTCAACTCCTATGAGATGTCGGAGGATGGTTCGGGCCTCTGGAAGCACGCTTCGGATACGAGCTGGTGCACGGGTCTGCGCGAGTCGTTCACGGGGGCCGAGAAGGAGTCGGCCAACCTTGTGATGGGGTCGAGCAGGTCTGCGACGCCGGTTGGCACGGTCAACTACAAGACGGGCGAGGTCACGATCGACTTCTCGAAGCTGGACACGTATCTGTACAAGTTGGGCGAATCCTCCTCGTCTCAGGGAAGCTACACCTACACGTGGGGGGCGCCGTCCTCTGGCACGGCCTATGAGCGTCTGGCGATTGCGAACGCCTACGTGAAGATCGAATGGCGCGGGCAGGTGGCGTTTTCGGAGAAGTCCTGGGCCTTCAACCTTGTGCAGGCCGCAAAGGGCCACCTCCGCGGCGGCGAGAACGTGTTCGACGCGTTTATCGACCTCGACGGCGATGGTGAATGGGATGCCGGCGAACCCTACGACGTCGTCACGGGCGTGGATGTGGGCTGGAGTCGTGTGAGGGTCAGCTTCGAGTTCACCGACACCGCTCCGCAGATGGCCCGCTTTGATCTTGCGGCGGCGGCGGCCTCCAACGACTTCGATTCGCAGAAGTCCCTCAACGACCGCGGCGTCGCGAGCACGATCTCCGTCGGCTCGAACCGCGAGGTGCTTGAGGACTACGTGGGCGAGAATATGCCGGAGGCCATCGAGACGGCGACGCGGGTGCGCCTCGTGCGCACGGCGCTGAACGATCTGGCCTCGTATCAGGTCAACAAGAAGATCTCCTATGCGGACGGCGTCGCGCTGGACGTCACGAAGAACCTCGTGGAGAACCCGATGCTCTCCGAGCGCGATCTGCTGCAGACGGGGACGCTGGACCTTGACTGGGGTGCGCTGCCTTCGGTCGCGTCGTCCATGGGCATCAGCTTCGCGAACCTGACGAGCGTGGTCTATCGCGTGGTGCTGGGTGACGGGCCCGCCTTCCTGGCCGACCTGGCGAACCAGCAGAGCAGCACGAGCACGTCGACGAACAAGAGCTCGTCCGTGACGGTCCAGAGCAGTACGTCGACGGTTCAGAGCAATACCGATACGAACGAGGAAGAGACGGTGAGCATCCTGAACAACCTCGCGACGGCGTTCGTGAACACGTACGAGGTTGGCGTGAATGGCGCCCAGACGAAGTGCGTGCCGGTGAACGTGGAATCGACGGTCTACGGGGCGCGGCCGACGTTCTCCTGGACGCATGCGAACAAGATCAACAAGGACTATCCCGCCTTCCGTCTCCGCGTGTGGAAGAGCAACGGCACCACGCTCGTCTACGATTCGGGCGCCCGCAAGGCGCCGCCGCGCGATGCGAACGGCGTCTACTCCTGGGCGCCGCCAATCTATGCGGACATGGTCACGCCCGAGGGCGTTGTCTTCTCGACCACGAACAACTACAAGTGGTCGGTCTCGATGCTCGACGCGAAGTTCACCGCGCCGAACACGACCGAGACGAAGGCCGACTTCCGCCTCGAGTGCTCCGGCGTGGGCGGCGGCTCGACCGACTATGGTTCGGCGAAGGTCTCGGTCAAGTACTTCGGGCCGGGCAAGACCTCCTTCAAGGCCTCGACGCTTGCGGGCATCGTTCGCGTGCAGGCGTTCGAATCGCCGGACTTCAGCGGCGAGCCGGCGGCCGAGGGCTTCCTGCACGACGGCACGGTGATGTCGTCCCAGACGAACAATGCCGTGAACTGCACGGTGATCGGTCTGCCGGCGGGCACCTACTACGTGCGCGCCTACATCGACTCGAACGGCAACGGCGCGTTCGATCCCTGGGAATCCTGGGGCTATGCGAATGCCGTTGGCACGGGTGCGGCGGCGCTCTACACGCCGAAGGCGATCGAAATCGTGCAGAACGACACCACGCAGCCGTTCGTCACGGTCTACATCGAGGACATGGACACCGATGGCGACGGCTTCCCGGACGTCTACGAGTACGACGTCAACAAGAACCTCACCACGCTCGGGCCGGCGGCGGGCAACACGTTCTTCACGCGGGTCAATCCGAACCTCGCGAAGACGCTGTCGGGGCTGTCGTCCCTCGCCTCCGCGAACCTCGCCTCGACGCCGCTCGCGACGATGCTGAGCCTCGCGTCGGATGGCGTCTCGCAGAACACGCTCGCGGCCGCGAACCTGCTCTCCGGCGCGCCCGCCGAGGAACCCGCGGTCACGGAGTCCGTCACGGTCTCGATCGCCTCCTTCTCGCTCGCGGACGGCATCACGCTCGAAACGACCACGACGGTCGCGACGGCGGATTCCGCCTACGTCGCGGCGGCGGACGGCGCCACGGTCACGGTCTCGCTCGTGGCGGCCGACACGCTCGACTTCGCCGACGCGGTGGAAGCGGCCGTGAAGACGATCACGATCCGCGCCAACGCCACGGAGAAGACGGTCATCACCGCCGACGAGCTGAAGGCGGTCATCGACGCCAACAACCTCTCCTCCAAGGCCTTCTTCAAGGTCAAGCTCACCTCCGCCCAGTAAGGCCGCGGGGGGGGCTTCCCGCGAGCCCCCCACATTCAGCACTCAGCACCAAGCACTCAGCACTAAGCACTCAGCACTATGATTCAGAAGGTTCTCGTCGTCAACTGCGGCTCGTCGTCGCTCAAGTTCCAGCTCTTCGACATGAAGGGCGAGAAGATGCTCTGCAAGGGCCTTGTCGAGCGCATCGGCATTCCCGGCTCGCGCCTCGTCTACACGAAGACGGGCTGCGACAAGGTCGTGCGCGAGACGCCGATGGCGGATCACACCGCCGCCATCGCCCAGGTGATGGCCGTGCTCACCGACCCGGAGATCGGCGTGATCAAGAGCCTCGCGGAGCTCGACGCGATCGGACACCGCGTGGTGCATGGCGGCGACAAGTTCTCCGCCCCCGCGAAGATCAACGCCGCCGCGAAGAAGCTCATCCAGAAGTGCGTGCCGCTCGCGCCGCTTCACAACCCCGCGAACCTGCAGGGCATCGAGGCGTGCGAGAAGGCGGCGAAGGGCGTGCCCAACGTGGCCGTGTTCGACACCGCGTTCCACCAGACGATGCCGGGCTGCGCCTACGAGTACGCGTTGCCGCGGGCGCTCACGCGGAAGTTCGGTCTGCGCAAGTACGGCTTCCACGGCACCTCGCACAAGTTCCTCACGCAGGCCGCCGCCGCGTGGCTCAAGAAGCCGCTCAAGAAGGTCAACCTCGTGACGTGCCACCTCGGCAACGGCTCCTCCATCGCCGCCGTGAAGAACGGCGAGTGCCTCGACACCACGATGGGCCTCACGCCCCTCGACGGTCTGATCATGGGCACACGCTGCGGCCGCGTGGATCCGGGCGTGATTTTCTTCCTCGCCAAGCACGGCTACACGATCGACCAGATCGACACGCTGCTCAACAAGGAGTCGGGCTTCCAGGGCCTGGCGGGCGTGAAGGGCGGCGACTCCCGCGACGTGGTCGCCAAGGCGGAGAAGGGCGACCTCGACGCGCTTGAGGCCCTCGAGGCGTTCGGCCACCGCGCCGCGATCTACGTGGGCGGCTACAACGCCCTTGTGGGCGGCGCCGACGCGATCGTCATGGCGGGCGGCATCGGCGAAAACGCCGCCGAGCTGCGCGAGGAAATCGTCAAGCGCCTCGGTGCTCTCGGCGTGAAGCTCGACAAGAAGGCCAACGCCAAGATCCGCGGCGGCCTCACGGGCGTGATCTCCACGAAGGATTCCAAGATCCCCGTGGTCATCATCCCCACCAACGAAGAGCTGATG
>CAVGKN010000082.1:0-5337 GCA_963629855.1 Lachnospiraceae bacterium | reverse complement strand
GCAACGGTGAACGTGACGGTTCTTACCCCAACTTCCTCTCCGACATGACATTCCTGGCGACGCTTTCCATTGCCGACTACCACCATTTCCAGGACTCAATAGGCTCAGACAGAGGTCGGGAAATTCTCGACGAAATGCGTTCCTCGTTGCAAGCGCAGCTCGATTCCGTACGACAGTAAACTTCTGGAAAAAAGGACTACGACCATGCCGATCACCCTCGATGCCTTCCGCGAATTCGCGGCCCTGCAGAACCTGGGCAACAACAAGAACGTCTTCGTAAGCGGCGAAGACAAGGCGGGGCTCTCGGAGCGGCGCGACGTGGGCGACCGCACCCTTTCCTCGCGCGACGTGAAGCTCGCGCAGATGCAGGACAACATCTACGTGCGCAGCCAGCTGCTCAACGCGGTGCGCGACGCGCTCGGTGGCGAGAGCGACACGCTCTTCACGCGCCTGCAGGAGCGTCTCTTCGGCATCTCGGGCGACCATCCGGGCGCGGACGCGGCGATTGCCTCCAAGCCGCTCAAGATGCGCGAGGTGCGCGCCGCGCTTGCCGCGATGGACATCCGTCTGCAGCAGCGCGAGGCCGCGCAGCAGTTCGACGCGCGGATCGACGCGGCGTTCGCGTCGCCCAAGGTCTCGGCGGAGAACCGCGAACTCTTTCGCAGCGTGCTCACGAAGGTGCGCATCGCCACGCCGAACGTCTTGCACACCGTCTCGGCGGACAAGCTCACGGGGCCGGGTTCGGCGTTCGCGTTCCTGAAGGGGCTTGTGGATGGCGGACGTTCGAGCAGCGTGGCGGTGAAGACCGCGATTCTGGCGCAGAGCCTGCCCGGGCAGCAGGCGCTGCGGTTCCTGAAGGCGTGCTCGCTGTTCGGGTCGGCGGTGGATGCCTGCGGTCTCAATCTGCGTCTGCACGCCGTGATGGATCAGATCGCGGCGCTGCCCGCGAAGAAGTTCACGCCGGAGAATCTCTTCAAGATCGCGTGCCCCACGTGCACGTGGCCGCGCGAGATCGACAAGAACGTGGCGGCGCTCACCACCTCCGCGCAGAAGAGGGCGCTGACGGCGGCCATGGACCGGAACGTGCCCGAGACGATACTGGCCCAGATCTCGGAGCACCCGGAGCTGGCGGATCGCGGCACGGCGTTGGGCGCGATGCTCAACCTCGGCATGACGCTCGAGGACGCGCAGCGCGTGCTCGACGACCCGACTTCCTTCAAGTCGGAGATGCTGCCGCCGGCCGCCATGTTCTCGGGCGACATCGGCGCCGAGAAGAACGTCGATGGGGCCTTCGCGCAGATGATGAAGGATCTCGTGCGCGACAACGCGAAGGTTGAGATCATGGGCGAGAAGGGCGTCTGGACGGCCTCGTCGGCGATGTCGCTCGAGCACCATCCGCTGCACGAGAACGCGACCGCGGCGCTTCGCGGGAAGCTCGACGCGCTGTTCGGGGAGAACGCGACCGGCGTGCAGAAGTCGAACGTGATGCTCTTCATGTCGCAGGCCGCGCACATGATCGACGCCGGCTTCACGGGTCCGCTCGGTCTCGGCAACGGCTCCGCGAGCGGCGTCAAGTACGTGCTGAACGCCGAGCCGGACGGCAGCGTGGTCGTGAAGCGCCAGAACGTCTTCGAGCGCAACCGCTTCGCGTTCGAGGTCGGCGTGCGCTTCTTCCCGGACGGTTCGCAGCGCGTGGAGACGCCGCCCACGGCGCGCGTGCGCCTGGACGTCTCCGCCGAGGAGGTCGGACAGGAGCGGGCGGCGCAGCTGCGCAACCTCAACGCGAACGCCAAGCTCGAGCTCTCGAGCTTCATCCAGCGCAGCTACGGCGATGACTTCACCGCGCTCTGCGCGAAGGAGATCGCGGACGCCAAGGCGCTGTACAAGGACGTCGACCTTCCAGAGACGCAATACACGCAGCGCGTGGTCAACGAACTCTGCGCCCATTTGACCGCGCCCGAGAACGCCGAAGAGGCGAAGACCTTCCTCACGCTCGCGCCCGAGGCGCGCGCCGAGAAGCTCGCCGCGCTCAAGACGCAGCTGCAGCGGCGCGTGGAAGTCTCGCTTGCGGCGCTCGTGAACGGGCGCAAGGCCGAGATCGACGCGGAGTCGCAGATCCGCACGGCCTCGGGCATTCCCGGGAAGACCATCCCCGTCGATCTTGCGCATCTGCGCGAGAAGATCAGCTACTGCACGTGGAACGACACGACGACGCCGGCGGACGTGGCGGCGAAGATCGGCACGCTGCGCGACGCCTACGTGAAGCAGCGCACGGACGTGTTCGAGGCCGTGCGGGGGCTGCCCGAGAGCGCCAAGTTCCGCGACGCGCTGCTTGCCGACACGATGGAGCGCGCGCACCTCAAGCGCGACGACCTGCTCATGGCGCTTGAAATCGCGCGCTCGCTGCCGGTGCCGTCGCAGAACGCCGTGCTGGACCGCGCCGGCGTGCGGAACGCCCTGATGTCCATCGGCGGCGCCATTGCCAGCGTCTTCATGACGCTCGACGACGCGGTGTACGGCGGCGAGCAGCGCGGCAGCATCCGGTCCGTCGCGATGCTGTATCTCTGCATCGAGCACCGCGAGGAAATGCGGAACCTGGTCAGCCATATTTCGGCCGAAGACGCCGAGGCGATCGACCGGTCGTTCGACGGGGCCTTTTCGCCGCGCTCCGACCTCGTGCCGGGCACGCCGGAGTACGTGGACTACATGGCGCAGAACATCGCCGCGCCGCTGCTCGGCACGCTGCGCGACGAATTCATGCCTAAACCAGAAGAAGGGAAATAACGAACAATGACATTCAACGAACTGATCGAAAACTTTGGGAAGACGTGCGGCGCCGAGCTCGTCGCGACGGACGGCGCGGTCGCGCTGGAGATCGACGGCATGTCCGTGACGGTGCAGGAGGTGCCGGAGCGCGACGCGCTCGTGGTCGTGGGCGACGTGGGCGAACCGCCGCCGGAAGGGCTGGAGGCGCTGATGACGGCGATGCTCGAGGCGAACTACATGTTCCTCGGCACGGGGGGCGGCACGCTCGCGCGCAACCCCGAAACGGGGCGCTTCCATCTGTGCCGGCTCTCTTCGCTCGCGTCGCTCGACGACGCGGGCTTCGCCGCCTTGATGGAGACCTTCGCCAACGTGCTCGAGACCTGGCGCAAGATGCTGGCGGACTACCGTCCCGCCGCGGTCGACGCCGCGCCGCTCGACGATGCGCCGCCGGTCTTTGGCGCCAGCGGCTTCATGCAGATCTGACGGGGGAGAGACCGCCATGTTCCCCCGCATCGGTCCCTGGCAGCTGCTCATCTTGATTGGGCTCGTGCTGTTCTTCTTCGGCCCGGCGCTGCTGGCCGTGTGGCGCGCGATCGCGCGCCTGCGCGGCAAGGACGACGGCAAGGGCGGCCGGCGCGCGCCGCTGCGGCGTGGGCCGGTGTTCACGTGCCCGCACTGCCGGGCCGAGCTGCCGGATGACGCGGAGTTCTGCCCGAAGTGCGGGCGGCGCGTGGGTGCGATCGACGTGTAGTCCGAGGGTGACGTACCATGGCCGAAGGCGGCGACAAGACCGAGATGCCCACGCCGAAGCGTCTGCGCGACGCGCGGCAGAAGGGCCAAGTGTGCACGTCGAAGGACTGCGTGTCGACGGCCATCCTGATCGTGCTGCTCTCCATTCTCGGCGCGATGGGCGTCGCCCTCACGGACGACCTCGGCGCGCTGCTGCGCTTCATCGGTCCGCGCGTGGGCGAGAACGATCTCTTCGCGGTGCGCGAGGCGAGCAAGATCGCGCTCTTCACGGTGTGCAAGCACTCGTTCATCTTCGTGCTCGTGGCGGCGGCCACGGGCATCGTGGCGAACGCGATCCAGGTGGGCTTCATCTTTTCCTTCGAGCCGCTCAAGCCCGACATGAAGAAGCTCAACCCCATGGAGGGCGCGAAGAAAATCTTCAGCATGAAGAACCTCTTCGAGTTCGCCAAGAACATCGTGAAGGTGACGTTTCTCGGCTATCTCATCTACAAGATCGTCATCAACTCGGTGCCCGCGCTGCTGCCGCTCTGCTACGGCACACTGGACGACGTGTTCCCCGCGCTGCGCGTGATCCTCAAGAACCTCGCCGCCTACACCGCCTTCGGCTACATCGTGATCGCGATCGTCGACCGTCTCTTCCAGCAGCGCAACTTCCTCAAGCAGATGATGATGACGAAGGACGAGGTCAAGCGCGAGTACAAGGAAATGGAAGGCTCGCAGGAGGTCAAGCAGGCGCAGCGCCAGTTCCGCAACGAAATCCTGCAGGGCGAGCCGCCCGCGAAGGCCGTGAAGAATGCGGACGTGGTCGTCACGAACCCGACGCATCTCGCCGTGGGCATCCGGTACCGGCCCGACGAGGCGCCGCTGCCGAAGGTCGTCTGCCGCGGCGAGGACTTCGTGGCGAAGGAGATCCGCGAGGCGGCGCTGCGCGAGGGCGTTCCGATTCTCGAGAACGTGCCGCTCGCGCGCGCCCTCTACGCGCAGGTCAAAGTCGAGGAGTTCATCCCCGCAGAGCTCGTGGAGCCCGTCGCCGAAGTCCTCAAATGGGTCAAGGCCCTCGACGCCGCCCGCCGCGAAGACGAAGAACTCGATTCAGTCGAACTCTAACCCCCGCCCCGGCACCCCGCATTCAGCACCAAGCACTCAGCACCAAGCACTTAGCACTATGGCAAAGACACCTGAAGAAGTCGAACAGTATCTCGCGTCCATCCGCAAGACGGTGGCCGATTCACAGGCGGCGATCGACGCCGCGCAGCTGCGCCTCCAGGAGACGGATCGTCTGCTGGCAAGCCAGGGGCTCACGCGCGAGCAGGTGCTCGCCTTCAAGGTCACGCCCGAGCATCGTCTCGCGGTCAACGAGGAGTTGCGCCGGCGCGGGCTGCCGCCGCTGGAGGAGGACGCCGCGACGGGCGACTTCGACGCGGCCACGGCGGCGCTGCGCGCGGCGCCCGAGCCCGTCGACGACGCCTCGCCCGCCGACCGGCCGCGCCGCTTCGCGAACCTCATGCACGAATTTCGCCTCTAAACCTATGATCGGAAGTCCTTGACTGTCCTACTTGGCCGTGATCGCGGGCGAGGCCGGCAGGGCGAGACGGAAGCCCGTGTTTTTGCCGTAGTTGTCGGGCGCTAAACCAGCGCGCCGGGAAGCGCGGCAGTCGCTGGCACCGTCAGACCAGCTTCCGCCCCGTTGCACACGAAGCGACCCCGTAGCCAAGTTTACGGCGCCGTTCAGATCCAGAATGTCCACCATGTACCAGTCGAGACACAACTCCCACACGTTGCCGTGCATGTCGTAGAGCCCCCAGCTGTTCGGCGCGTAGG
>CAVGKN010000081.1:0-5375 GCA_963629855.1 Lachnospiraceae bacterium | reverse complement strand
GCCCCGCAGGACTGTCCAAGCAGTAAGCGAGCGACAGGCAAGCCGGGCCGGACGGCCCTACTTGGCCTGTGCGCGGCGCTTGGCCCGGATCATGTCTTCGAGGGCGAGCACGTAGGCGTCTTCGGCGTCGAGGGGCACGCGGGGCGGCGCCTTGCGCGGTGCCTTCCACCAGCGGCGGGGCGCGAGGCCGCGGCGCGGCAGGAGATGCCCGAGGATGTCCAGCACGAGGAAGCAGGCCACGTACCAGAGCAGGCAGGTGAAGCCGGACCAGGGCGTGATGACGAAGTTCGCGAAGGGGAGATGCGCCACCGTTTCCGACACCCAGGTCATGCTCCACGTGCACGAGGCCGACACGATGTTCAACAGCGCCGCGAGCGGCAGGCAGATGAAGCTCGCCGCGAGACCGCCCGCGCCGAAGTACACCGTCCACTTCGCGCAGCGCAGCACCGCGAAGTTCGCGAGCAGACCGCCGGGCGTGAAGCGGCCGAAGGCGTACGCCGTGAGCGGCACGCCCGCGAGCCAGGCCGCGAAGGAGACGCCGAGTTCGGCGGCGTAGCGCCGCGCACGGCTCTGCGCCTCGAACCAGGGCTCGAAGTGCGGCGCCCACTGCAGCCAGAAGACGATGCCGAACATGACCGCGAACGAGAGCGCGCAGCCGAGGTCGAAGAGGTTCTCCGGGAAGAGGCCGTAGACGGCGAACGCCGTGACGGACCAGGAGGCGAGCATGTCCGGCCGGCGATTGAACGTGGGCGCGGCGAGCAGGAACGTGGCCATCGTTGCCGCGCGGATCGCGCTGGGGCGCGCGCCCGTGAGGATCACGTACGCCCACATGAGCGGAATGCACACGAGGCCGCGCAGACGCGGCGGCGCACCGAGACGCGCGAGGGCTTCCTTCAGCAGCCAGGCGATCGCCATCACGTGCAGTCCCGAAATCGCAAACACGTGGATTGTGCCCGCGTCCGCGAACGTCTGCCGGCGTTCCGGCGAGAGGTCGCTGCGTCGGCCGAGCAGGATCGCGCGGTTGAGGCCCACGATCTCCGCGTTCCAGTCGAGGCCCAGTTCCACACGGCGCGCGAGCGCTTCGCCGAGCGCCGCCCAGTTCGCGCGCGCGACGTCGAGCAGATTCGTCTCGGAGCAGCGCGTGGCGGTCGTTTCGGGCACCCAGAACGTGCGGCGGCCATAGCGGCGCCCGGGATCGTTCTTCTGCGAAATCCAGCCCTTCATCAGCCAGGTCTCGCCCGACTGCGGCACGGCGCCGCCGGGCGGCACGCTGACCACGACCTTGAGCGGGATGGGGCCGATGTGGGAGAGGAAGTCGTATCGCACGGGGTGGCCGGGCGGTTTCTTCTTCTTGCTCGGCAGTTCGCGCACGTCGCCTTCCACGGAAAGACGCAGGGCGCTGCGCGGGCCGTGAAGACCGGCGTTTTCGTCGAGCGTCGCGCGCAAGATCGCATCCGTGCGCAGGGCGAGCACGAGGCCAAGGGCGAAGACCAAGGGGAAGGCGAGGCGGCGCGTCCCCCAGAGCCCATAGGCGGCAAGCGCACCCACGAGACCGGCGGCGGCGATCTCCGGCCAGATCGCCGAAAGACCAAATCGAGCAAGCGCAAACCCCGCGGCCTCTCCGGTCACGAGGAGACCTGCGGCGCCGAGAAGACGCGCGGATGCCGGATTTTCCTCCAGAAAGAACATGGTTGGTTTCCCGTGTCTTGATTGTGCGTTCGTTGCGGCGCCCTTGTGCGCCACGAGACTAGAATAGCACATCTCCAAGTCCATGAAAAGTCATGGAATTTTCAAATTTTCGTGATATTGCCTCAAGATTTATCAAATTCCCTTCAAAACGGACGCATGGTGTGCAATTCTGCGCGAGTTGTGTCAATGTGGCACGGTCTGTAAGGGGAAATGCCCCATCGGACGGCATGGCATGGGTTCTGCTTTTAGATCGCCACGAGGAGAAGCAAACACATGAATGCGGAAAAATATACGACGAAAGTGCGCGAAGCCCTGGAGGCCGCGCAGAACGTGGCGCGCCACCACGGCCAGCAGCAGATCGATGTGGAACATCTGCTCTTCGCGCTCGTGAAGGACTCGCAGGGGCTCGTGCCGAACCTCTTCGCGAAGATGGGCGCGGGCACGGGTCCGCTCACCGCGCGCCTTGAGCAGGCGATCAACGACAAGCCGCGGATCACGGGCAACGTGGAGCTGGACAAGATCTACATTTCGAACGACCTCGCCAATGTGCTCATGCGCGCCGAGGACGCCGCGAAGAACATGCGCGACGACTACGTGTCGGTGGAGCACCTCATCCTCGGCATGCTCGAGGACGAGAACACGGCGTGCGCCAAGCTGCTCAAGGATGCCGGCGTGGAGAAGAAGAACTTCCTGCAGGCGCTGCAGGCCGTGCGCGGCAATCAGCGCGTGACCACGGACAATCCGGAAGGCCAGTACGAGGCGCTCAAGAAATACGGCACCGATCTCGTGGAGCTCGCCCGCAGCGGCAAGCTCGACCCCGTGATCGGCCGCGACACGGAAATCCGCGACGTGGTGCGCATCCTCTCGCGCAAGACAAAGAACAACCCCGTGCTCATCGGCGAGCCCGGCGTGGGCAAGACCGCCATCGTCGAGGGTCTCGCGCAGCGCATCGTGCGCGGCGACGTGCCGGAGGGCCTGAAGGACCGCACGGTGTTCTCGCTCGACATGACGGCGCTCATGGCCGGCGCACAGTATCGCGGCCAGTTCGAGGAACGTCTCAAGGCCGTGCTCAACGAGATCCGCGCCGCCAACGGGCGCATCATCCTCTTCATCGACGAAATCCACACCATCGTGGGCGCCGGCAAGACCGAAGGCTCGCAGGACGCGGGCAACATGCTCAAGCCGATGCTCGCGCGCGGCGAGCTCCACTGCGTGGGCGCCACGACGCTCGACGAATACCGCAAGTACATGGAGAAGGACGCGGCGCTCGAACGCCGCTTCCAGCCCGTGCTCGTGGATCCGCCCTCGGAAGAGGACACGGTGTCGATTCTGCGCGGCCTCAAGGAGCGCTTCGAGAAGTACCACAACGTGCACATCCGCGACGAGGCGCTCGTGAGCGCCGTCACGCTCTCCGCGCGCTACATCCAGGACCGCTTCCTGCCGGACAAGGCCATCGACCTGCTCGACGAGGCGTGCGCCTCGATCCGCACCGAGATGGATTCCTGCCCCGCCGAGCTCGACGAGATCTCGCGCCACGTGCGCCGTCTCGAGATCGAGGAGATCGCGCTCGAGAAGGAGACGGACGACGCCTCCCGCAAGCGCCTGGACGAACTGCGCCGCGAACTCGCCGAGGAGAAGGCGAAGGCCGACGCGATGACCGCGCGCTGGAAGAACGAGAAGGCCGCGCTCGAGGACGTGAAGCGCGTGCGCGCCGAACTCGACGAGGCGCGCCTCGCCTTCGAGGCCGCGCTCGCCGCGGGCGACAACGCCAAGGCTTCGCAGATCAAGTACGGCAAGATCCCCGAGCTCGAGCGCAGGCTGCACCAGCACGAGGCGGACATCAAGAAGGACGGCGAAGGCCAGCTGCTGCGCGAGGAGGTCACGGCGGACGAAATCGCCGACGTCGTCTCGCGCTGGGCGGGCATCCCCGTCACGAAGCTGCTCGAGGGCGAGCGCGCGAAGCTGCTCAAGCTGCCCGAGACGCTGCACGAGCGCGTGATCGGCCAGGACGAGGCGGTGGACGCCGTGGCGGACGCCGTGCTGCGTTCGCGCGCGGGCATCAAGAACCGCCAGCGTCCCGTGGGCGCGTTCCTCTTCCTCGGCCCGACGGGCGTGGGCAAGACGGAACTCGCCAAGGCGCTCGCCAGCGAGCTCTTCGACGACGAGGCCTCGATGGTGCGCATCGACATGAGCGAGTACATGGAGAAGCACAACGTCTCCCGCCTCGTGGGCGCGCCGCCCGGCTACGTCGGCTACGAGGAAGGCGGCCAGCTCACCGAGGCCGTGCGTCGCAAACCGTATTCCGTGGTGCTGCTCGACGAAATCGAAAAGGCGCATCCGGACGTCTTCAACCTGCTGCTGCAGGTGCTCGACGACGGCCGCCTCACCGATTCGCACGGCCGCACGGTCAGCTTCCGCAACGCCGTGGTCATCATGACCTCGAACGCGCCGCGCGAGGCCCTCAAGACGATCTTCCGGCCCGAGTTCCTCAACCGCCTGGACGAGATCCTCGAGTTCAAGTCGCTCACGCAGGATCAGATCAAGGCCATCGTGAAGCTGCAGCTCAAGGACTTCTCGAAGCGGCTCGCGGAGCAGGAGGTCGGCTTCGAGATCGACGCGGCGGGGCTCGACGTGCTCGCGAAGGACGGCTACGATCCGGCCTATGGCGCGCGTCCCGTGAAGCGTGCGATCCAACGCGACCTCGAGACGCCCGTGGCCCGCGCACTCGTGGCGGGCACCTATCCGCCCGGCTCGACCGTCAAGGTCACGGCCAGGAACGGCGCGCTCGTGCTGGAGTAGGCGCATGCAGGAGACGATGATCGACAGCGGAACGATGCTGGCGTTCGAGCGCGCCACGGGCGACGTCGTGATGGGCATCGACGAGGCGGGGCGCGGCCCGCTCGCCGGCGCCGTCTACGCGGCGGCCGTCACGGCGCCGCTCGCGGTGGCGGAGGAACTGCTGACGGGCGCGTGGAGGGGCGTGACCGATTCGAAGAAGCTCACGGCCCGCGCCCGTGAACGCTTCGCCGCGACGATCCGCGCCACGCCCGCGTGCACGTGGTGCGTGGCGAGCGCGTCGCCGGCGGAAATCGACCAGCTCAACATCCTGCGCGCCACGTACCTCGCCATGCGCCGCGCCGCCGAGGGCGTGGCCGCACAGCTCGGTTCTGCGGCGGCGCTCCACATTCTGGTGGATGGCCTGCCCGTGCCGACGCTGCCGTATCCCTCGCGGAACATCGTGAAGGGCGACGCGAAATCGCTCTTCATCGCGGCGGCCTCCATCCTCGCGAAGACGGCGCGCGACGCGGACTGCCTGCGCCTGGAGGCGCAGTATCCCGGCTACGGCTTCGCGCAGCACAAGGGCTATCCCACGGCGGCGCATCTTGCCGCCCTGCGAAAACTGGGGCCATGCCCCGAGCACCGCCGCAGCTTCGGGCCCGTGGCCGACCTCCTCGCGCCCACGCTGTTCTGAAGAAGCGCGCGACGGGGAGAATTCCGGGGCGGGATTTTGGTATACTATGGGACAACTCAATTGCCATTTGCCATGCCCGAAAAACTCTTCAGAAAGAACCCCCGTAAAGTCACGCCGAAGAAAGCGCCGCGCGAGGCGGTCAAGAAGACCGTCCTCGTTGGCACGTATCGCGGAGACCAGCTCGAGAAATGGCGGGGATACTACAACTATCCCC
>CAVGKN010000080.1:0-5387 GCA_963629855.1 Lachnospiraceae bacterium | reverse complement strand
CCCGCGCCCAACGCGGCGATCGAAGTGCTCGCGCCGGACGGCAAGACGCCGCCCGCCGTGACGGCGTCCCTGCCCGCGCCCGACGTGCTGCGCGCGTGCCGGGCAATGCTGCCCACGAAGCCCGTCACGCTCTCGGGTGCGCTCGTGCTGCGTTCGCGCAAGGGCATCGTCGCGCGCGAATACGGCTATCGCCTCGCGATGCGCCGCGCGGACGACGTGTCGCTCGTCACGATCCACCTCACGCCGCGCGGCGAGACGAACGACCTCGCCGCCGTCACCATTACGCGCCGTCCCGGGGTGAAACCCGTGATCCGCCTCGCGAAGGCCGGCGCCGTCGAGACCGAGGTTGTGGCGTCGCCGCTCGAGCGCGTGCTCGAGACCGACGTGACGTGGCTCGACCTCACGTTCGACTTCCTCTGGTGGCCCAACGCCGTCTACGAGGCCGACCGCGAAGGCGAGAGCGTGCATGGCCAGACGTGCGTGGTCATCCTCGTGAAGCCCGAAGTCGCGATCGACGGCCTCTCCGCCGTGCGCCTGTGGGTGGACAAGAAGACGGGCTGCCTCATGCAGGCCGAGCAGGTGGACGCCGCCGGCAAGCCGCTGCGTCGCCTCTGGGGCACGCGCGTGAAGAAGCGGAACGGCCGCTGGATGGTCTCCGTGCTCGAGGTCGAGACGCTGGGCTCGCGCCACCGCACGAAGATCACGGTGGACGAGATGCAGATCGAGGAGTGATGGCGTATCTCGAGTTCCATCGCCTGATCATCGTGTTCGCGCTGGCGGCGATCCGCATTGGCGCGGCGTTCATGATCTGTCCCGCCTTCGGCGAGTCGATGATCATGGGCACGGCGCGGCGCGTGGCGATTCTCGCGTTCTCGGCGCTCGTGGTGCCGCACGTGCTCGCCACGATGCCGCCGGGCGAGCCCGGCTGGGGCATGCTCGCGGTGATCGGCATGAAGGAAGTGCTGATCGGCTTTCTCATCGGCTTCTTCTCGGCCGTGCCGTTCTGGGTGGCGGAGAACGTGGGCAACTTCATCGACAACCAGCGCGGCGCCACGATGGGCGAAGTCTACTCGCCGCTGTCGGGCACGCAGGTCTCCTCCACGGGCATCTTCTTCACGCAGCTCGTCTCCACGGTCTTCTTCGTGTCGGGCGCGGTGTTCCTGCTGCTCGGCGCGCTCTACACGAGCTTCTCCGTGTGGCCCGTCTTCGGCAGCGGCCTCTCGTTCGCACCCGAGACGCCCGTGAAGATCCTCGGCGCGGTGGACGGCATGCTGCGCACGACGGTCGTCATCTCCGCGCCCGTGATCATCCTCATGTTCCTCGCCACGCTCGGCCTCGGCTTCGTGAACCGCACCGCGCCGCAGCTCAACGTGTTCTTCCTGTCGATGCCGGTGAAGTCCGCGCTCGGCGTGGCGATGCTGGTCGTCTACCTTCCCTTCATTCTCGACAAGCTCATGTATACGGAGGAAGGGCAGATCCTGCAGCCCGTGCTGGATCTGCTCGGCGGGCGGTGAAGAACGGGCATGCGGAAAGGGCGAACATGGAAACGAGCGACGTGCAGATGCTGGAAGATGGCCTGAAGGTGCGGACGGTGGGTTCGGCGCTGCCGAAGACGGACGACGCGGGGCGGCCCGTGATCGCGGCCGTGGTGAACAACATGGTCGTGCCGCTTGCCACGCCGCTCATCGGCGCACCCGAGATGCGGCCGCTCACGCGGGCCGATGCCTACGGCTTCGAGGTCGATCGCCACTCGCTCGTCTTCATGCTCGCGAAGTGCGCGAGCGAGCTCTTCCCCAAGGCCACGTTCCGCGTGCGCCATTCCGTGGGCGCCGCGCTGTGGTGCTCGCTCACCACGCCGCCGGACGACGCGGTGGGCGAGACGCCGCCGCCCACGCCGCAGGAAATCGTCGCGCGGCTGCGTCCCGCGATGGAGGCGCTGCGCGCGGCCGACCTGCCCATCGTGGCGGAGGCCGTACCCTACGGCGAGGCCGTGGCGCTCTTCACGGGGCTGGGCCGCCGGGACGAAGTCAACCTGCTGCGCCATCGCAACCCGCCGCTTGTGCAGCTCTCGCGCTGCGGCGACTTCCGCGCGCTCAACCAGACGCCCCTCGCGCCGCGCACCAGTGCCGTGGGCCCCTACGAACTCGTGCCCGTGGACGACGGCCTCGTGCTCAACGTCTCCACGGCGGAGAACCCCGACGTGGTGGAGCCGCTGCCCTATGTGGCGCCCTACTTCAGCGTGTTCCGCCGCCAGTGCGCGCGCACGGCCATCACGGGCGTGGAGACGATCGGCGACCTCAACCAGGTCATCCACGAACGCCGCTTCGACGTGTTCGTGCGCACGGTCGAGGCGCTGCAGACGAAGGAGCTTGCCGGCATCGCCGACCAGATCGCCGCGCGCAAGCCCGCCGCGCGCCTCGTGCTCATCGCCGGCCCCTCCTCCGCCGGCAAGACAACCACCGCGCATCGCCTCTGCACGCAGCTGCGCGTGAATGGCCTCAAGCCCCTGCTCCTTTCCACCGACGACTACTTCGTGGGCGACGCGCGCAACCCGCGCGACGAAAACGGCGCCCTCGACTACGAGACCGTGGAGGCCGTGGACGCGCCGCGCCTTGCCGCCGACCTCAACGCTCTCTTCGCGGGGAAGCCCGTGCGCCTGCGCCGCTTCGACTTCCTCAAGCACGACGGCTACGACGCCGCCGCCGAGACGCGCCTCGACGCGGACGGCGTGGTCGTGCTCGAAGGCATCCACGCGCTCAATCCGCGCCTCACGCGCGACATTCCAAACGACCTCAAGTTCCGCCTCTACCTCAACGCGCTCACGCAGCTCGTGCTCGACACGTGCAACCGCCTCTCCGCCACGGACACGCGCCTGCTGCGCCGCCTCGTGCGCGACTTCAACTTCCGCGGCATGTCCCCGTTGCGCACGTTCGAGCTCTGGCCCGGCGTCGTCGCGGGCGAACGCCGCTGGATCTACCCCTACCAGGCGCAGGCCGACGCGGTGTTCAACTCGTCCCTCGACTACGAGCTCGCCGTGCTCAAGCCCTACGCCACGCAGCTGCTCAACCAGGTGAAGCCGTGGGACGCCGCCTACGTCGAGGCGCGCCGCCTCTCCGGCATCCTCCACAACGTCTCGCAGGCGAAGGCGGACGCGGTGCCGGGCGATTCCATTCTGCGCGAGACGATCGGCGGCAGCCAGCTCGACTACTAGCGCGAGGCGCGACATGATGCGGAAATACGTGCGGCTCTTCTGGGAGTTCTTCAAGATTGCGCTCTTCGTGGTCGGCGGCGGCTACGCGATCATCGTGGTGGCGGACGACGTGTTCGGCCGTCGGCTGAAGTGGCTGCGCGAAGGCGAGCTGCTCGACCACCTGCCCATCTTCCAGATGGTGCCGGGGCTCATCGCGGGCAACACGGCGATCTACACGGGACTCAAGATCGGCGGCCGGCTTGGCGCGGTGGTGGCGCTCACGGCCGTGGCGCTGCCGTCGTTTGCGATCTTCCTCGGCGTGTCGTGCGGCTATGCGCTGCTGCCCACGGGGAATCCGTGGGTGGAAAGCGCGATGCTCGGACTGCGCGCCGCGCTCACGGGCATTGTGTTCGGCACGCTCGTGAAGGGCTGGCGGCGCAGCGTGGTCGGCGCGTACGGCTACGTCACGGTGGTGGTGGCGACCGCGCTGCTCGTGGGGCTGGGCGTGAACGTGGTGGCGGTGCTGCTCGCGGCCATGGCGGCGGGCATCGCGTGGGCGTTCGCCGGCGGCGCCATGCCGGAACGCGGTGCGTCGTCGGCCGGCGTGGCGCTCGCCCCGCTCCCGCGGGGGAGACGCATCGCGCTCGCCGTCGGCGCGGTCGCGGCGCTTGCGCTCGTCACGCTGCTCTGCGGCCGCGTGTTCTGGACGTTCGTGAAATTTGGCCTGCTCGGCTTCGGCGGCGGCTTCGTGCTCGTGCCCGTCTACCTGCAGGAGTTCGTGGGCCCGGCCGCGCCGCTGCTTCAGCTCACGGCCGAGGAGTTCTCGAACCTCATGGCGCTCACGCAGGTCACGCCCGGCCCCGTGAGCGTGAACGCCGCCACGTTCTTCGGCTACCGCCTCGCGGGCGTGGGCGGCGCCGCCGTGGCGACGGCCGCGCTGCTGCTGCCCTCGCTCGTGCTGCTCACCTTCGCGCTCACGGGCATCGAGCGCTGGAAGCGCAGCCGCTTCGTGCAGGGGCTCCTGTGGGGCGTGCGCCCCGCCACGAACGCGCTCATGCTCAAGGCGGGCCTCGTCTTCGCGGCCATGAGCGTCGTGACGTGGCCCGCCGCGCAACCTGCCACCATCCTTTCCGTGTTCCATCCCTTCCCGTGCGCGCTCGCCCTCTTCGCGGGCTGGGCGCTCGTGAAGGGCCGACTCTCCATCATGGCCGCCATCTTCCTCTGCGCCGGCCTCGGCGCCGCGGGACACCTCGTCGGCCTGTAAAGGACGCTCCCCATGACTGAACAGACTCCTCCTCACACTCCCTCCCCCTCGGCCAAGCCGAAGCTCTCGAAGGCCGAACGCCAGCGGCGCATCCGCGCCATCCAGGCGGACTTCGAGGCGAAGAAGCGCATGCTCGGCCTGCGCGCGCCCGCGTTCAAGCGCGGCCCCGTGTTCTATCTCGTCATCATGGCCGTGATGGCGCTGCTCGGGCTCTCGCTCATGCGGGCGAGCCAGAACGGCGGCCACAACGCGAAAGCCGCCGCCGGCCGCGCCACGCAGGCGCTGAAGAGCGTGGACGCCTTCGCGGAGGCGCTCGGCCGCTTCAAGTTCCACACGGGCGCGTACCCCACGCTCGAAGAGGGCGGGCTCGAGGCGCTGGCCAGCAAGCGCTCGTCGCGTCCGGGCTGGATGGGCCCCTACATCCACAAGCGCATCTGGTCCGACCCGCTGCCGAAGGATCCCTGGAAGCGCGCCTACGTCTACGCGCCCGAAGGCGGCACGAACGGCCTGCCGCTCGTGCTCTCGCGCGGACCCGACGGCGTGCAGGGCACGGCGGACGACGTGCTGCCCGATCCCGCGCTCTTCACCAAGCCCTTCCGCGACACCACCTGGACGAACGACTGGGCCCCGCATCAGCTGCGCGGCTACATCGTGGTGCCCTCGCATTCGGCGCAAACGAACCCCCAAAAACGGCCGTAATGTGGTATACTGTTGCTTGCCGTGAGGTTTCCTGCACTCGAAAACTCGAAAGAAGACCGTAAATGTTCTACGTCACAAACTATACGTTCGCCGTTCTCCTCTGCGTCGTCTGCATGTTCTGCTGGGGCAGCTGGGGCAACACCCAGAAGCTCGCCGGCAAGAGCTGGCGCTACGAGCTGTTCTACTGGGACTACGTGATCGGGCTTCTCGTCTTCTCGCTCGTGATGGGCTTCA
>CAVGKN010000079.1:0-5468 GCA_963629855.1 Lachnospiraceae bacterium | reverse complement strand
CGAAGCGGAGCCCGACCGGCAGGACCGCGCGCACGACGAACGCCTGGCGCGGCTCACCCGATCCGTGCTCACGCCCGGCCGGGCTAGCGCCTGGGATCGCAAGGTTTTTGCCTCGCGCCTCTTGCTTTATCCCGAAAATTTTGATAAAACTAATAGCACGCAACGCACCGCCTGGACCTTCCGGGAGGCGATTCCGCGCGCCGCCGACGATCCCGGGCTGCGCGCCGCCGCCGCCCGCAAGGCACGGGAGATGCCGTTTTGCGCCATCGGACGTGGCCCGCAGCTGGGCGCCGCGGCCGACGCCTACCGCCGCTTCCTGACGGCCCTGGCGCGCGGGGACGACCCCGAGCAACTGGGTCCGCTGCTGGACGAGGCGGAGGCGCTGCTGAACGAGATTTTGAATGAAGACAGAAAAGACGATAACTGGTGACGTCGATCCGGACATCCTCGACTACACGGTCGGGGACGATCCCGTGCTCGACATGGACCTTGTGAAGTGGGACTGCCTCGGCACGGCGGCCCATGTCACGATGCTTTCGGAGATGCCCGTCACGCCGCCCGTGGTGACGAAGGAAGAGGCCGCGCAGGTGCGCGCCGCGCTCGCGGCCGTGGTCGCGGACAAGACCTTCGTCGTGCGCGAGCAGGATCAGGACGTGCACATGGCCGTGGAGACGCGCCTCACGGAGACGCTCGGCGACCTCGGCAAGAAGATCCACACGGGCCGCAGCCGCAACGATCAGGTGGCGGTGGACGTGCGTCTGCACATCAAGGATCAGCTGCTGGGCCTCGAAGGCGAAGTGGCGGATCTCGCGGAGGCGCTCGTCGCCTTCGGGCGCGCACACGACCGCGTGCCGATGGTGGGGCGCACGCACCTGCAGCCGGCGATGCCGAGCTCGGTGGGCGTGTGGGCCACGGGGCACGCGGAGATGATTCTCGACCAGGTGGCGAACCTCGAGGCCGCCTACGCGATCAACGACGCCTGCCCGCTCGGCAGCGCGGCCGGCTATGGCGTGCCGCTGCCGCTCGACCGGCAGCGCACGAGCGACCTGCTCGGCTTCGCGCGGCCGCTCCACAACGTGTTCGGCGCGTCGATGGCGCGCGGCGAGGACGAGGCGGCGCTCCTCTCGGCGCTCGCGCAGCTCATGGCCGCGCTCTCGCGCCTCGCGGAGGACGCGATTCTCTTCTCGATGCCGGAGTTCGGCTACTTCACGCTGCCGCGCGCCTACTGCACGGGTAGTTCGATCATGCCGCAGAAGTACAACCCCGACGTGCTCGAGCTCGTGCGCTCCAAGACGGCGCAGGTGCTCGGTCTCGCCACGGCGGCCCTCTCGATGCTCCATGCGATGCCCGGCGGCTACAACCGCGACCTGCAGGACAGCAAGGGGCTCTACATGAAGGGCCTGGCGATCACGCGCACCACGCTGCGCATTCTCGCCAAGGTCGTGCGCGGCATGGGCGTGGACGAGGCGAAGCTGCGCGCCGGGTTCATTCCGGGCGTGTTCGCCACGGACGTGGCGCTGCGCAAGGTCGCGGCCGGCACACCCTGGCGCGAGGCGTACCACCAGGTGCGCGATCATCTTGAGATTCTCTCGACGGAGGATCCCGACGCCGCGGTCGCGGCGAAAACCCATGCCGGCGCAACCGCCGGCCTGGACTACGCGCTCTATGCGGGGCGCGTGGAAACTCTCCGCAACACGGTCGCCACGCGCGCGGCCGCGTTCGCAAACAAGACGAAGGAACTGCTCGGATGAACGAGACTGGAATGACGTTGGCTCAGGCCTGGAACTACGGCGGCCCCCTGATGTGGGTGCTCGCGGGCCTTTCGGTGATCGCCCTGGCGATCGTGCTCTACCTGCTGTTCGCGCAGCGGCGCTCGGCGTTGACGCCGCGGGCGCTGATGAGCGACGTGTTCAGCAAGCTGCAGGTGGGCGACCACGGCGAGGCGAGGCGCCTCTGCGAACGCCGGCCGTGCGCGTTCTCGGCGCTCACGCTCGCCGCGCTCGACGCGGTGCGCGGCGTCGCCCCGGGCCAGCGCGTGGACGTGTCGCAGGCGGTGGAGACGGCCGGCGCGCACGTGGCGGAGCAGCTGCAGGCGGCCGTGGACTGGCTCGCCGACATCGCCGGCCTTGCGCCGCTCGTGGGGCTGCTCGGCACGGTGCTCGGCATGTTCCAGGCGTTCGGCGGCATTGCGAGCGACGTGGCGGCGAACGCCAAGCCGGTCGTGCTCGCCGCAGGCGTGTCGCAGGCCATCATCACCACGGTGTTCGGTCTCGTGATCGCCATCCCGTGCCTCGCGTGCCACGCCTTCCTGCGGCGGCGCACGGCCAAGCGCATCGCGGCGCTTGAATCGCTCGCGGTCATTCTGCGAAAGGCGTTCTGATGAACTTCCGCCGCAACGCGCGCCGGTCGGCGCCCACGCTGCAGATGACGTCGCTGATGGACGTCATTTTCCTGCTGCTGTGCTTCTTCGTGACGTCGAGCGTGTTCTCCCAGTGGGAGACCGAGGTCGCGATCGCCCTGCCCACCGCGAAGTCCTCCACGGTGCCGGGGCGCATGCCGGGCGAAATCATCCTCAACCTCTCCGAGGCGGGCGACGTCACGGTAAACGGCAACAAACTCTCGCTCGCCGACGTCACGGCGCGCCTCACGCGCATCGCCAAGCTCTACCCTGGCCAGCCCGTGGTGATCCGCGCCGACAAGAACGTGAACTACGACAAGCTCATGGGCCTCATCGACGCCTGCCGCGCGGCCGACGTCTGGAATTTCTCCCTGGCAACCCAGGACGAGGAGAAGAAGTAACATGACACCGCACCTTCTCGCGCCCCTCGCGGCGCTCGTCGCCTTCGCGACGCTTCCCGGCATGGCGGCGACGCCGTCCTCCCACTGGAACGGCGGGCGCACCGTGCCCGTCCACAAACTCGCGCCGCGCGATGCGGAGGGCGAGAAGGTGTCGCCGACGGCGAATCTGCCGCGGCCGATCTCCCTCAGGCAGACGTGCGGCCAGTGCCACGACGTGGCGGCGCTGCACCGCGGCAGCCACTTCCGCACGGGGCTCGACCTCAATGACGCGCCCGCCGCGCACGACGGCGAGCCCTGGTTCCTGGCGGACGAGGCCCTCGGCACGGCGATTCCGCTCTCCCTCCACGGCCAGGCCGGCGCGTGGCGGCCCGCCGACGTGGGGCTGTCGTGCTGGCAGTGGACAAAGCTCTTCGGCCGCCACTTCCCCGGCGGCGGCATTGCGTGCGACACGAACGCGCTCAACGAAGTCGCGCACGAGCGCCAGCGCTGGTTCGTGACGGGTCCGCTCGAACCCAACTGCCTCGCGTGCCACCAGCAGGCGGGCTACGATTCAAGCGAGTGGGTGCGGCAGGTGTGCCGCGAAAACTGGCAGGGCGCGGCCACGGCCGCCTCCGGCCTCGGCGAAGTGGGCGGCATGAACTCGCGGCTGGAGTCCAGCTGGGTCGCCGCCGAAAATCCCGACGACCACCTCTTCAAGGTGCCCGAGACGACGACCTACGACCGCGCGAAGTTCGACGCGAAGGGGCGCTGCGTCTTCGACGTGGGCAAGCCGCAGAACGCCAACTGCCTCGCCTGCCACGGCGTGTCGCAGAAGGGCATGCCGTCCCACGCCATTGCGGGCGACGTGCATCTGCAGCGCGGACTGCGCTGCGTGGACTGCCACCAGAACGGCATGGATCATCGCGTGGCGACCACGTCGTGCGCGGCGTGCCACACGGGCAAGGACGGCGCCGGGCCGAAGCCCGTGCACGCCGGCATTCCGCTCGTCCATTTCAAGAAGCTCGCGTGCACGGTGTGCCACGCCGGCGTGACGGAGGGCGGCGCGCCCGCGCAGGTGCGCACGGCACGCGCCAACCGCATTGGCGTGTACGGCCGCGCCCAGTGGGCGACCGACTGCCCCGCGATCCTCGAGCCCGTGTTCGTGCGCAACGAGCAGGGCGTGATCGAGCCCCGGCGCATGATGTGGCCGAGCGGCTTCTACCGCGCGGACGCGAAGGGCGCGCTGACGCCGCTCGCGCCGGACGCGGCGCGGCTCATGATCAGCAACGCCTTCACCGCCGTGAGCAACGACACGGCGATCACGCGGGCGAAGATCCAGATGGCGCTGAAGAACGCCGGCCCGACCATGCGCTACGTGGCGGGCGGGCTCGTCTACGCGCTCGACGCAGGCGGTGCGCTCGTGACGACGGCGGGGGCACCCGAGGCGCAGCCCGTGTCGTGGGCGTTCGGCCACGACGTGCGTCCGGCGCGGCAGGCGCGCGGCGCGGCGCCCGTGAAGTGCGCGGCGTGCCACACCGCCGACTCCGCCTTCTTCCTCGGCGAAATCAAGCCGCTCAGTCCCGTGGCCGACGGCAACGAGCCGACCGTGAAGCAGGCCGACCTCCTGAAGGTGGACGGCTTCTACTACGCCACGCTCGGCACCACGTTCGCGATGCGGCCGCTCTTCAAGTTCGTGCTCTGGACGGTGTTCGCGCTGCTCTGCCTCTTCGTGGCGGCGGCGGCCGCCGTGGCGCTCAACCGCCTCGGCAAGTGGATCGCCGCGCACACCACGTGCTTCGCGTGGGGGCTTGCGAAGTGGATCGTGGACGTGGGCTTCGTGGCGTGCCTCGCCTATCTCGTGCTCTCCGGCCTGATCGGCTGGCTCTGCGGGGCGATGGCCGGCTGGGCGCTCGTGCTGCACATGGTCGCGGGCGGCGGCCTCGCGGTGAGCGCGGCGCTGATCGCGGGCATGCGCGCGGCGGAACGCGCGGAACGCGGCCTCGCGCTCGCCTGTGCCTGGACGGCGTGGACGTTCTTCGCGGCGGCCACGGTGTTCACGGCGGTGATGCCGATGATGACGGTGTTCGGCTCGCATGGGCAGGACGTCCTGCTCTGGAGCCACCGCCTTGCGGCGCTCGCCTTCGCCGCGCTGAGCGCGTTCGTCTGTTTGCTGTGCTGCCGGGAACGGAACTCGACGCATTGACATGACACGCTACGCCCATCGGGCCATGGACACCGAGTTTTCGGTGTCCTTTGGCATTTCAAATGCGGATGCGCCGCTGTGCGCCTCCGCGGCGGCGGCGTGCTTTGCGCGGATCGACGAACTGGAGATTCTGCTTTCGCGCTTCAACGACACGAGCGACGTGGCGGTGATCCGCGCGCTGGGGCCGGGCGAGGTGGCGACGGTGGCGCGCGAGACGATGGACGTGCTCGTGACGTGCGCGGAGGTGGGCGCGGCGACGGGCGGCGCGTTCGACCCGACGGTGGCGGCGCGAAACTTCGGGGCGCTTACGCTCGACGTGGAGCACCGGCGCGTAGGCGTGAAGGCCGGGGCGACGGCGCCCGTGGCGCTCGACTTCGGCGGCATCGGCAAGGGCTACGCGCTCGACGCGTGCGCGGCGCTGCTCGCCTCCGACCAATTTGACTTGCACGACTGGCTGCTCGACGCGGGCACGTCCACGCAGGTCGTC
>CAVGKN010000078.1:0-5505 GCA_963629855.1 Lachnospiraceae bacterium | reverse complement strand
CGTCGAGATGTTCCGCAAGCTGCTCGACCAGGGCCAGGCGGGCGACAACATCGGTACGCTCCTCCGCGGCACGAAGAAGGAAGACGTGCAGCGCGGCCAGGTGCTCGCGAAGCCGGGTTCCATCACGCCGCACACCGAGTTCAACGGTCAGGTCTACGTCCTCACGAAGGACGAGGGCGGCCGCCACACGGCGTTCATGAAGGGCTACCGTCCGCAGTTCTACATCCGCACGACGGATGTGACGGGCGACATCGGTCTGCCCAAGGGCGTCGAGATGGTGATGCCGGGCGACAACGTCGCGATCGACGTCAAGCTGATCGCCCCGGTCGCCCTGGAAGAGAAGATGCGCTTCGCCATCCGCGAAGGCGGCCGCACGGTCGGCGCCGGCACGGTTTCGAAGATCATCAAGTAACAACGAAGATGCGTCTTCTGTGAGATGTCCGCCCCAAGTTCCGGCCGAAAGTGGTCGGTCGGGGCAAGGGGTGGACTGATTCTCCGGGAAAAATTCAGTTTCTCGCAGTTTCGGCTTGCAGTCGACGGAAGGATTTGATAAAATGCCTCGTGATTTGGCAATTCTCGCGTGTACCGAGTGCAAGCGCCGCAACTATACGACGACGCGCAACAAGAAGACGATGACCGAGCGGGTCGAGAAATCGAAGTACTGCCCGTTCTGCCGTAAGCACGTCGGTCACAAGGAAGTCAAGTAACTCCGGGCATCCGCCTTCGGGCGGGGCCATCGTAGGGTAGTAGCACAATGGCAGTGCAGCGGTCTCCAAAACCGCCTATGGGGGTTCGATTCCCTCCTACCCTGCCAATTCGTTTTTCGAGGATGAGATGAAGAACTTCTTCAATCGCGTGATTGGTTATCTGGCGGAAGTCAAGGGCGAGGCGCATCGCGTGTCCTGGCCGGGCAAGCACGAGCTGTACGATTCCACGCTCGTGGTGCTGGCCTTCATCGTCATTCTCGCGGTCACCACGCTGGTGTGCGACAAGGTGATCCAGAAGTTCATTGCGCTCGTGCACACGGGCGTCTGATTAGGTTCCTGACGAGGTTTGACGGCCATGGAGAAGCAGTGGTTCATTCTGCAGACGCTGGTGGGGCAGGAGAAGAAAGTCCAGCAGTCGATTCTGGCGCGCATCCCGCAGGAGGAGATGGGCGACTACATTGGGGCGTGCAAGGTGCCCGAGGAGAAGGTCGCCGTGGTGAAGGACGGGAAGAAGCGCATGGTCACGCGCAAGGTCTTCCCGGGCTTCGTCTTCGTCGAGATGGCGCTCTACGGCACGGGTCTCGACCGGGAGACGGGCAAGGCGCCGATCATTGACCGCACGTGGCAGTTTCTGCGCGAGACGCCGGGTCTGATCGGGTCGTGGCTGATGAAGCGGCCCAAGCCGCTCACCCAGCCGGAAGTGGACGCGATCTTCTCGACGAAGCCGATGCAGGCTTCCGAGAAGCCGCGTCCGAAAGTCACTTTCAACGTCGATGAGACGGTGAAGATCAAGGAGGGCGCGTTCATGGGCTTGACGGGCCAGGTCTCCGTGGTGGATCCCGACAGGGGCAAGCTCAAGGTTGAAGTCAACGTCTTCAGCCGCAAGGTCCCCGTCGATGTCGATTACTGGCAGGTTGAGAAGGTGTCCCTCGAGGACATGCAGAATCAGCCGCAGGAGTAGGCGTCAGTCTTGCGGGCCGTCAGCACCGGTTGGGATGCCGGGAGGTTCGCGGAAAGTAGAAGGTAAGCAATGGCCAAGAAAGTCAAGGGAGTTGTCAAACTCCAGATTCCCGCCGGCGCCGCGAATCCCGCGCCGCCCGTGGGCCCGGCGCTCGGTTCTGCCGGCGTGAACATCATGCAGTTCTGCAAGGAGTTCAACGCCAAGACGCAGAAGCAGGCCGGTCTCGTGATCCCCGTGATCATCACGGTCTATCAGGATCGCAGTTTCTCGCTGCAGTTCAAGTCGCCGCCGGCGAGCGTGCTCCTCAAGAAGGCCGCGGGCATCGCCAAGGGCTCGGGCGTGCCGAACAAGAACAAGGTCGGCAAGGTGACGAAGGAAGATCTCCGCCAGATCGTCGAGGCGAAGAAGGCCGACCTCAACACGGCCGACGTGGAAGCGGCCATGCGCATGATTGCCGGCACAGCCCGCAACATGGGCATCGAAGTGGTGGACTGAAAGAGAGGCGAGACATGTCCAAGCACAGCAAGAGATATCTCAACACGCTGAAGGAGGCGCCGAAGAAGGCGGTCTCCATCGCGGAAGCCATCAAGTTCATCAAGGCCCATCCGGGTTCGAAGAAGTTCGACGAAACGCTCGACGTCTCCATGCGCCTCGGCGCGGATCTCACCAAGACCGACACCCCGGTGCGCGGCACGGTGAAGCTCCCCGCCGGCTCCGGCAAGAAGGTCAAGGTCGTCGTCTTCGCGGGCGGCGACCACGCCGAGGAAGCCCGCGCCGCGGGCGCCGACTTCGTCGGTCTCGACGACCTGATCGAGAAGGTCATGGGCGGCTGGACGGACTTCGACGTGGCCATCGCCACCACCGAAGCCATGAAGAGCGTGCGCAAGTGCGCCCGCATCCTCGGCCCGCGCGGCCTCATGCCGAACCCCAAGACGGGCACGGTCACGGATGACCCCGCCACCGCCGTCAAGGACGCCAAGGCCGGCAAGGTCGACTTCCGCATGGACAAGACGGGCAACTGCTGCGTCATCGCCGGCAAGGTCTCGTTCGACGCGGACAAGCTCCTCGCCAACGTGAACGCCGTCGTGGAGGCCATTCAGGCCGCCCGCCCCGCCACCGTGAAGGGCGCGTTCATCCGCACTCTCACGCTCTCGTCCACCATGGGCATCGGCGTGCCCTGCGCTCTCGCGACGGCTGCCGAATAAGGAGTTTGAGCCATGAGAATTGAAAAGGTTGCAATCCTCAACGAAGTGACGACCCGCGTCAAGGAGTCGGACTACTGCTTCATCATCAACTACGGCGGCGTCGATCTCGGGAAGATGGGCGCGCTGCGCGCCGATCTGCGCTCCTGCGATTCGCGCCTCCTCGTGGTGAAGAACTCGTTCCTCGCCAAGGTCGCCGCCGAAAAGGGCTGGTCTGACGCCGTCAAGGCGATGCTCTCCGGCACCACCGCGATCGTCACGGGCAAGGGCGAACCCACCGCCGTCGCCAAGGCGATCATGAAGTTCGTGGACGGCTCCGACGGCCGCGCGTCCGTGAAGGGCGCCGACTACGACGGCGCCATCGTGGATGCGAAGATGGTCGAGGCCCTCTCGAAGGTGCCCGGCAAGAACGAGCTCCGCGCCACGTTCCTCATGCTTCTCAAGGAACCGGCCACGCGCCTGGCGCGCGTCCTTTCCGAGAAGGCGAAGAAGGGCGAATAACCCGCACATCACTCACACCAACTTTCGTAAAACAGCGAAACCCTCTGGATGAAACACGCCAGCGGTTGAAACAAGAAAGAAGAAGACAAAATGACGAACGAAGAACTCATCAAGGAACTGTCGGGCAAGACGGTCCTCGAAATCAACGAACTCGTGAAGGCGCTCGAAGAGGCGTGGGGCGTTTCCGCCGCCGCCGCTGTTGCGGTCGCCGGTCCTGCCGCCGCGGCTCCCGCCGAGGAGAAGACGGAGTTCGACGTGGTCCTCAAGGCCGCCGGTGCGAACAAGATCGCCGTCATCAAGGAAGTCCGCGCGATCACGGGCCTGGGTCTGAAGGACGCCAAGGACATGGTCGAGGGCGCGCCCAAGACGGTCAAGGAAGGCGCTTCGAAGGAAGACGCCGAGAAGATCGCCGAGCAGCTCAAGAAGGCCGGCGCCGAGGTCGAGATCAAGTAACTCTCGCCTTTACGGCACAGCAAAGGGCGCACCCGTTCGCGGGTGCGCCTTTTCGTTTGCCGATCCATCTGGGTTGGATGGACTTCCGGCGACTGGAATTGTGGTATACTGGTGTCGTGAAACTTGATACGATGCTGGTGGATCCGCGCGAGACGATTGCCGCGATCGCGACGGCGCCCGGACGGGGCGGCGTCGCGATCGTGCGCGTGAGCGGCGCGGCGGCCTTCCGCGTGGCGACGGCGCTCACGGGGCGGCGCGTGGACGCCTCGTGCGCGGGACGCTTCGTGCACGCCGTGTTCTGCGACGCGACGGGGCGCGCGCTTGACGACGGCCTGCTGCTCGTCTTCGCGGGTCCGCGCAGCTACACGGGCGAGGACGTGGTCGAATTCCAGGGGCATGGTGGCCGCATTGCGCCGCGCCGCGTGCTGGAGGCGTGTCTCGCGGCGGGGGCGCGTCTTGCGCGCCGCGGCGAGTTCACCGAGCGCGCGTTTCTCAATGGCCGGCTCGACCTCGGCGCGGCCGAAGCCGTGCTCGATCTCATTGACGCGAAGACCGCGCGCGCGGCCGACGACGCGCGGGCGCGTCTCGACGGCGCCGCCACGCGCGCGCTCGAGGGTCTCTACACGGCGGCGGTGGAGCTTTCCGCGCGCGTGGAGCACGCGCTTGATTTCAGCGAGGACGAACTGCCGCCGGACTTCGCCGCCACGTTGCGGACTGCGCTCGGCGACCTGCGCGCGCGCATCGACCGCACAGCGGCCACGGCGCGCGAAGGGCGTATCCTGCGCGAGGGCGCGCTCGTGGTGCTGGCGGGTGCGCCTAACGCGGGCAAGAGTTCGCTGCTCAACGCGCTGCTGGGCGCGCGGCGCGCGATCGTTTCCGACGAAGCGGGCACCACGCGCGACGCGCTGGAGGAAGGGCTCGACGTGGACGGCTGGCCCGTGCGGCTCGTCGACACGGCGGGGCTGCGCGCGGCGACGGGCGCGGTCGAGGCCGAAGGCGTGGCCCGCGCCCACGCGCTCATCGACGAAGCCGACGTGGTGCTGCATCTCGTGCCCTGGGCCACCGCGCTCGACGACGATGCGGCGCCGGATGCGCGCGAACTCCGCGTATGGTCGAAGGGCGACGAGGCGCGCGCACTGCCGCCGCCGCGCGGCGCGGGCGTGCGCGTGTCGTCCGTGACGGGCGAAGGGCTCGACGACCTGCGCGCGGCGCTGGCGGCGCGGCTGGCCGCGTTGGCGGCGCGGGGCGACGAGGAGACGGGGGCCGACGTCACGACGCGCGAGCTGGAGGGCCTGGTCGCGGCGCGCGCCGCGCTCGACCGTGCCGAGGGTGCGCTTGTGTCGGGCGACTGGGTGGTGGCGGCCAACGATCTTGCCGCCGCGGCGTCCGCGCTTGGGCGCGTGCTTGGCAAGACCTATTCCGACGATCTGCTTACGGCGCTCTTCAGTCGCTTCTGCGTGGGGAAGTAGGCGCTACGGCTGCGGCGCGTTCAGCAAATCGGCCACGAGGCTCTCGGCGGGCGGCAGCGCCAGCGTGAAGTCGAGGGAGGAGAAGCCGAGAAAGGTGGGCGCGTCGGCGGAGACGGCGATTTCGCCGTCGAAGTCGTTCTCGCCGCGGAAGCCCACGCTCTCCACGGCGCCGGAGGCGGATTCGCCCACGAGGCTCGCGAAGACGGCGCCGC
>CAVGKN010000077.1:0-5518 GCA_963629855.1 Lachnospiraceae bacterium | reverse complement strand
CGAGCTTCGTGAACGTGTCGCGCCAGAGCTTGATCAGCCCGACGTCGCAGCAGCACTCATAGCCGCCGCCGGAGACGAGGATCATGCAGCCGCCGTTCGGCTTCGCCGGCGCCTCGAACCATTCGAGATACGGCATCCTGCGCACGGCCGCATCCATCTTGTCCCGCGTCTCGTCCGTCATCAGGCCGACCTGATGGGGCTGGGCGTCGGGCATCTTGTCCGCCGGCCACAGGGGCTGGCGCGCGCCGTGGCGCCAATCGGAGACGGCGCCAGCCGTGAACGTGAACAGGGCGAGAGCCGTCAGAAGCATGAGTCTTCGCATGGGTACGATCCTTTCGTGTCTTGATTCGTGTAAGAAAAGAAAACCATAGTATACCACTTTTCCGCTAGGCGAGCGGCAAGTCGAGCGTAAAGACGCAGCCGCCGCCGGGGCGCGGCGCGACCGTGAGATCGCCGTGCATGTCCCGCGCCAGGGCACGCGAGAGGGCGAGGCCGATGCCGAGGCCATGGGCGCGCGACTCGAGCGCCTCGGGCGTGCGGTAGAAACGTTCGAAGATGCGAGCGCGCTGCTCGGGGGAAAGCCCCGGCCCGCGGTCGCGTACGGCGAGGCGCGCGCGCCCTTCCGCCGTCTCCACCACCACGTCCACGGGGCCGCCCGCCGCCGCGTACTTGGCGGCGTTGCCAAGCAGGTTGACGAGAATCTGGCGCACCGCGTCCGCATCGGCCAGAACGGTCACCGCGTCCGCCGGGGGCTCGAACGCGACGCCGTGCGCCGGGAAGTCGCCGCGCACGAGGGCGACCGCCTCGGCCGCGAGCGTCGTGAGATCGACGCGCGCGATCTCGTAGCGCAGACGCCGCTGCTCGATGCGCGCGAGATTGAGCAGGTTCTCGATGAGCCGGGTCATGCGGTCGTTCTCGCGCGCAATCGTGGCATACGCTTCTTCGCGCTTGGCGTCCGTCCTGAGGCGGCCGCCCTGCAGAAGATCGATCCAGATGCGGATTGCGGCAAGCGGCGTCTTGAGCTCGTGCGAGCAGATCGAGAGGAATTCCGATTTCACGCGGTCGTTCTCGCGCGCCGTCGAGGCGGCGTTGACGAGCGGCCACGCGCCGAGGCCGACGAGGCAGAGGGTGACGCCCGCAAAAATGCCATAGAGCAGCCACGTGCGCCACTGCGTAGCCGAACGCGCGAGCGGCCAGCCCTCGAAGACGAGACCGTGGATTTCGTTGCCCAGACGACGCCAGAGCAGCGTATAGGGCGCGCGCTCCATGAGACCGCGCTTGGCCGCGCCCTTCGTCCCCACGGCCGTCCAGTCCTGCCAGAACGTGAGCGGCGCAAGCGCGGCGGCGAGGTCGGGCGGGAAGGCACGCGACGCGCCCTGCGCATCGGGCAGCCCCACCGCCCACACGAGGTTCGTGGCCACGAAGGTGCGCGCGCGCGGCGGCTTCACCGAACGCGGCGCCCACGTGAACGCGCCAAGGGGCCGCTTCACATTCGCGCCGCCCGGCCACGCGCAGAGCGCGCGGCGGACGGCGTTGGTGTCGCCGGGCGCGTCGAGCCGCGCCTTGTTGATGGCGGTCTCGATCGACGTGGCGAGGTCGTTGATTGCGTGCAGATACGCCTGCTCGTCGCGCGCGCGGTCGTCACGCGACTGCGCGTAGAGCGCCCAGACGCCGATGGCCAACAGGACTGCGGCGGACAGGCAGACGCGCCGCAGATAGATCTTCAGGTCGCGCGGCAGGGCGTACATGACGCGGCTACTTTTGGGCAGGGTCTCCGAAGAGGAACTTCGAGAAGTTGAAGAACGGGAAGAACGGCACAAAGCCCTTCGGATTCCAGTTCAGGAGGCCGATCTGCAGGGCCGCACCCTCGCGCGCGATGTTCACGAGCGAAACCTGGCAGCCGTTGACGACCTTGTTGGCGTTGCAGTAGCCGATCGCGGTCTGGCAGCCGCCGCGCACCTTCTCGACGCGGCCCCAGAACACCGACACCTGCGCACCGCGCATCTCGCGGCATTCGCTCGCCAGGCCGAGCTGGCAGCCGCGAATCGTTTCGTCCCGGTCCGGACCGTCGACCCACCAGGACCAACGGCATTCTGCCTGCGCACCGACGGCCATCGCGCAGATCGCCGCCACCATCATCAGTTTTTTCATTGCTTGTACCTCTGAATTTACGTTGACGCTCCCACCACGCGGCGGGAACACGCAACAGTATAGCACAAATGCGCCCAACGCTCCCAACCGAACTAGGCCCGGATGTAATGGGTTACTCAAGTTCGCGCGCGAACTTGAGTAACCCATTACGCCCGGATGGATTTCAGAACGCAATAGGAGCGGCGATGGATGACCTCGACGGTGCGGAAATATTTTTCCTGAAGGGCCTGGAGACCAGAGGCCGTCTTCACGACCGTGAGGCACGTGCCGCCGGGGCGCAGGGCGCGATAGGCCGTTTCAAGGAAGATCTCGGCGATGCGGTAGTCGCTGTAGTAGGGTGGATTGCCCACGAAGAGATCGAAGGTGCCCACGCGGCCGCGCGGCAGGCCGTCGTCGGTCAAAATGAACTCCGCCGCAAGGCCGGCGCGTTCCGCGTTGAGCCGCGCCGCCGCAAGCGCCCGCGCGTGCGAGTCGATGAGCGTGAGCGCACAGGGCGTCGCCGCATGCGCGCGCCGCCACGCATCGGCCACGAGCAGCCCCACAAGGCCGCAGCCGCAGCCCATGTCGAGCAGACGCAGAGACGTCTCGCCGGCCGCCGCGCGCGCCTCCACATCCTTCGCCGCCACTTCGGCGAGCGCGAGGCCGCCTTCGTCCGCGCGACGGTGGCAGAAGCACCCCGGCAGCGACGTGAAGGTCATCTGCGGGCCGCTCGGCACGCTCGCCGTCCAGTCGCTCGCAAACGCGCGTACCTTGCGCAGCGCCCCCGTGCGCGTGGCGCGGAAGAGCACTGCGTGCTTCGCGCGGCGCACGACGTGGATCGTGGACCACACGAGGCGCATCGTCTTGAGCGCCTCGTCGGGATCGCCCTCGAACGCGGCGAGCAGCGAACCGCCCTCGTCCAGGGAAAGGTAGATGTCCTGCAGCTGATCCAGCACGAGTTCGGCGGGCATGGAGCGCGGCGTCGTCATGAAGAGGGCGCGCGCGTAGCCCGTGCCCACCTGCGGCGCGCAGACCACGTTGTCCGTCGGCAGGCCGCATGTCGTCAGGTGGTCGCGGATCGCGCGCGCATGGTGCGCATCGAAGGCGTGCGCCACCACCGTCGCCTGCGGCCATGCGCGCAGCGCCTCGGCCACGACCACGCCGCTGCGGTTTCCCGCCACGAGCACGCGCCCCGCGACGGACGCCCCCTCGCGCACCGCATCAACCAGCAGCTCCTCCGCATAGGTCAGCTGCTTGCCATCGACGAGCGCCTTGCCGCCCGCCCAGTCCGCCTTGCTGTTCTTCTTTTTTTTCTGCATGGGCTTACGTGTCTCTGTCGTCACGCGGCCTCAGGGCTGCAGGACGCCGCCCGTGAAGTAGATCGGCGACTCCGAAAGCGGCACAAGATACTTTTTCCCATCGCGCTTCGGCCGCACCCGCAGCCCCGCGACGTTGTGGAATTCGATGTGTTCGCTCGTGAACGTGAGCCAAGACTTCCGTGGAGCGACCGTCGTCCACACCATGCCCGCGTCGCGGCCGTCCGGACGCTTCCACTGCGGGAAGTAGCGTCTGCTCTTCTCGTCGCGCCAGACGCCAGGCTTCTGCACGGAGCCCACGGGACGGCGGTCAATGAACGTCATGTACGCGCCATACGCCGGCTTCGGCGCGAAGTTGCTGTGCACCATGCCAAAGTACGACTCGGGGTCGCTTGGGTCGCGGTCCGGTTCACGGAACTCATAGTTGAAGAACGTCTCCACGCCCTCCGCGAAGGAGATGCCAAGCACGCGCGCGTACAGGAGCGCCTGGCGCGCCTCGGGGGTCGAGCTGCGCGTGCACATGCCCATGAGGCCGCTCACCACGATGCGTCCCTTGAAGTCGCTGTTGAACTTGTAAACGGCGGCGGCCACGGTCTCGACGCCATTCGTCCGCGCCGTGAGGAGCGGCATGAACTCGTCGCCGGGCTGCAGCAGCTGCGGCGAGAAGAAGCGCTCGCCTTTGAAGAACTTCGTGCACGACGACACGTGCGCACCAAGCGCTTCGCCCACAGGCGTGACACGGAGGCTCTTCGGATAGCGTGTGTCCATCCACCAGGCCCGCTCGTGGATGCGCAGGCGCTGGCGGTCGCGCCAGCCCGGATTGTCAGGCTCGATCTTGACCATGCGCCCATCCTTGTCCGCACGGTAGCCGTCCCAGAGCGGCATGCCGCCGAAATCGACGAGCGTGCCGCCGGCCTTCACGAAGGCCACCACGGCGTCCATGCCATCGGCGCAGTAGCTCTCGTCAAAGGGGAAGATGATCGCGTCCACGTCGCCGCGGGCGAGACGCGCAGCGAGCTTCGTGCCCGCGCACGACTCCACCGTGGAGCCCTCCGGCAGCATGTCCTCGCGCAGCGCGGTCACGATGCCCTCGTTGTGCCCGGCGCCCGTGCGCGACGGCACGTAGAGCGTGCGCCAGGCCTTCTTCGCCGGATCCGCCGTGCGCAGCCCCGCGCGGAACAAATCCACATCGCTGTCGCTGAAGTGCAGCGCCGTGGTGGGCCAGCCCACTTCCGTGATCCAAATCGGCTTCTCGGCGTCGCCGTACTTCGCCATGATCGCGCGCAGCTTCTCGAGGTCGCGGTCCACGCGCCCTTCCGGCTCGCCCGGATGCGTGTAGGGATGCACGCTGATGAGATCGAAGGACTTCGCGCCGCCAAGCTTGTAGACCTCCTCGATGAAGCCGAACGGCATGCCCGCCGTGCCGCCGAACGAGACGCGCAGCGCGGGATCGTGCGCCTTCACGACCTCGTAGGTGCGCCGCAGCAGGGCGAGGTAGTTCGTGGGATTCGGGTTCTTCCAAAAGTAGTGGATGTTCTGCTCGTTCCACACCTCCAGCACGGGAAGACGCCTGCCGTAGTGCTCGACCACGCGCTTCACGTAGCCGCCCCAGGCGTCGAGATGCGCGTGCGCGGGATGGGCCCACGGCACCGAGTAGCCGAGGATTGGCAACAGCTGTACGCCCTCCGCCTCGCACTCGCCCACGATCCTGTCGAAGGCCGAGAAGTCCCACTCGCCGGGCTTGCGCTCGATCGAGCGCCAATCGAAGTCGCTGCGCACCCAGCCAATGCCGGCCTGGCGCAGCATCGCGCACGTGCGCGCCGCCGGCTCGCCACGCGTGACATGCTCGCACGTGCCGTAGGGGTTCTTCGAATCCGGCGCCGCCAGAAGCACCAGCGGCGAGAGAAGGAGAAGAAGCGCTTTTTTCATGTCGAAGATTCGTCCAAATCGGGAAACTGCCAAAGCGTAGTCTATCAAAAACGCCGTTCCGCTGTCAACGCGAGGACACGCGCCCCTCCCGGCCGACGCATTAAAAGACTCTGCTCTTTCCATACGGGGCTGAATGGGACAAA
>CAVGKN010000076.1:0-5528 GCA_963629855.1 Lachnospiraceae bacterium | reverse complement strand
CAACGACCCGCCGCACGCGAAGTGCGACGGCGCCCAGAGCCAGACGCCCGAGATGTTCGCCGCCACGATGAACCGCGTGCGCCGCATTCGCGAGGCGCTGGCATGAAGATCGCGGTCGTCGGCCTGGGCCTCATCGGGGGCTCGTTCGAGCAGGCGTCCCGCCGGGCGGGGCACGCCGTGGCGGCGCTGCACCACGGCGACGCGACCGGCTTCGAGGAGGCCGAGCTCGTGCTCGTGTGCCTGCCGCCGCCGGCGATCGTGCCGTGGATCCGCGCCCACGCGGCCGGCTTCCGCAAGGGCGCGCTCGTGGTCGACATCTGCGGCGTGAAGCAGGCGATCCTGCGCGAGATGGCGACCGTGCCGCGCGGCGACTGGCTCTTCGTGGGCGGCCATCCCATGGCGGGCCGCGAAGTGGCCGGCTACGCGAACGCGCGGCCCGACCTCTTCGTGGGCGCCTCGATGATCCTCACGCCCGAACCCGGCGCGCCCGCCGCCGCGCTCGACGCGCTGCGCGCCTACTTCGCCTCCGTCGGCTTCGCGGAGACCCTCGTGACCACGGCCGCGCGCCACGACGAGATGATCGCCTTCACGAGCCAGCTCTGCCACGTGATCGCCACCTCCTACGCGCGCGACCCGCGCGTGAAGGACGCGATCGGCTTCTCCGCCGGCAGCTACGCGAACATGACGCGCATCGCCACGCAGAACGCCGACGACTGGAGCGCCCTCTACGCCGCGAACCGCGACGCGCTGCTCGCCGTGCTCGACGGCTTCGCCGCCCGCTTCGCCGAACTGCGCGACGCGATCGCCCGGGGCGACGCCGCCACCTGCCGCCGCCTCATCGAGGAAGGCGCGGCCGCGAAACGCCAGGAACTCCTCGACCGTACACGAGGTGACGAACGTGTTTGATCCCGACTCCTTTGGCGTCCACCTGAAGCTCGCCGTACACGGCGCCTCGCACGCGCGGCGCATGACCTTCACGCTCGCGAACCTGCCGCCCGACTGCGCGGTGGACGAAGCGGCGCTCGCCGACTTCATGGCGCGGCGCGCGCCCGGCCGCGACGACCTTTCCACCTCGCGCCGCGAACCCGACCGCGTGACCTTCACGCGCGGCCTCGCGGACGGCTTCACCACGGGCGAGACGCTCTGCGGCGAAATCGCCAACGTCGACGCCCGGCCGCGCGACTACGGCGCGGAACGGACCATCCCGCGCCCGGGCCACGCCGACTATGGCCAGTGGATCGAGATGGGACGCATCCCCACGGGCGGCGGCAAGAACTCGGGCCGCCTCACCGCGCCGCTGTGCGCCGCGGGCGGCGTGTGCCGCCAGATCCTGGAGGCGCGCGGCATCACCGTCGACGCCATCGTGGACACGATCAACGGCAAAAGCACACAGGAAGACCAGTGCGCGGAGATCGTCGCCGCGCGCGACGCGGGCGACTCCGTGGGCGGCGTGATCCTGTGCGTGATCGAAGGCGTGCCCGCCGGGCTAGGCGGCGCGCTCTTCGCGGGACTCGAGACGGAACTCGCGGGCGCGCTCTTCGCGATCCCGGGCGTGAAGGGCGTCGAGTTCGGCACCGGCTTCGCATGTACGCGGATGCGCGGCTCGGAGTACAACGATGCCTTCAGGGTGGACGAGGAGACGGGCGAAGTGCGGCCCGCCACGAACCGCCAGGGCGGCATCCTCGGCGGCCGCGTGAGCGGTGAGGCCATCGTCGTGCGCGTTGCGCTGCGTCCCACGCCGACGATCTTCCGCGAGCAGGATTCCGTCGATCTCAAGACGCGCGAGCCCGCGAAACTTTCGATGAAGGGTCGGCACGATCCGTGCATCGTGCGTCGCGCCGTGCCCGTGGTCGAGGCGCTCGCCGCGTTTTCGATTCTCGACGCGCTGCTGACGGACGAGGCGCATCATCCGCGCATCTGCCTTACGCTCACGGGGCACACGCTCGACGAGGATTTCGCCCAGTATCGCGCCCAGCGGGACTTCACCGACCTTGTGGAGCTGCGCGCCGATCTGCTCGACGAGGCCGAACGCGCGCGCGTGCCGGCGTTCATCATCCAGCTGGGCCTGGAGAGCGGTGCGCACGCCGTGCCGATCATCCTCACGTTCCGGCGCGCGACCGACGGCGGTGCGTTCACGGGCGACGAGGCCGTGCGCGAGGCGTTCTTCCGCGACGTGCTGACACAGCTGCCGCTCGTGCCCGACGACATGGGGATGACCGGCGAGTATCCGCCGCTCTACGTGGACTTCGAGCGTGACTTCCGGCGTCCGGAACTGGAGGCGCTGGCGCATCGGCTCCGCGCGCGCATCATCCGTTCGTGGCACGTCTTCGACGGCCCGGTGCCCGACATCGCCGCCGCGTGCCGTGCCCTGCGCGGGACTTCGCGCGACATTCCGAAGATCGCGTTCATGCCGAAGACGGTGGCGGACATGGAGCGCTTCTTCGCGGAGACGGCGGACTTCACCGACATCCCGCACATCCTCTGCGCGATGGGTCCGCTCGGCCTCGCCTCGCGCGTGCTCGCGGCGCGGACGCACTCGTGGCTCACCTACGCCTCGGTGGGCGGCCTTGGCGCGATCGGCCACGTGTCGCCCTATGATCTCGTGCACACGTACCGCGTGCGCAGCATCACGGCGCGGGCGCGCGTGGTGCGTGCGCCCGCCGCCGACGTGGAGAAGATGAACCTTGCCTTTGGCGACGAAGACGAAGACGCCGTCGCCCTACCCCTGACGGAGAACGAAACATGACGGAAATGGAACCCGGCCTGCGCGCGGGCACGCTGCGCCTGCCCGACTCGAAATCACACCTCCACCGCGTCCTGCTCGCGGACTTCCTCGCGGGCCGCTCGGCGCGGCTCACGCCGGAGGATGGGGACTGCGACGACGTGCTCGCCACGAAGCGCTGCCTCTTCATGCTCACCCGTCCCGGCGAGGCGCTGCTCGACTGCGGCGAAAGCGGCACCACGCGCCGTCTGCTCGCGCCCGTGGTCGCGGCGCTCCGCCGCACCGTGAAGTGGGTGATGAGCGGCCGCCTCGCACGGCGTCCGCAGCGGGACTACACCGACATCAAGGCGGGCATTTTCGAGATGCCGGGCGACATCTCCTCGCAGTTCATCAGCGGGCTGCTCTTCGCGCTGCCGCTGCTGGATGGCGAATCCGAGATTCGCCTCACCACGCCGCTCGCCTCGCGCGGCTACGTGGAGATGACGTGCAACGTGCTGCGCCGCTACGGCATCAACGTGCAGGAAATGCCCCAGGGCTACATCGTGCCCGGCAACCAGCACTACCGCGCGCCGACGAAGCCCATCGTGATCGAGGCCGACTGGTCGGGCGCGGCGTTCGGGTACGCGCTGCGCCATCTCGGAAACGACGTCGCGTTCCCGCCCGGCGAGGAGGAGAAGCGGCTGCTGCCCAACTCCGCCCAGCCGGACCGCGTGATCGGCGAAATGCTCGCGGAACTGGGGCGGTCGGGCTTCGCGACGCTCGACGTGGACGCCTGCCCGGACATCTTCCCCATCCTTTCCGTGGTGGCGGCCACGCGCGCGGGCGAGACGGCGTTCACGGGCACGCATCGCCTGCAGCTCAAGGAGTCCGACCGCACGGCGGCGATGGCCGACGTGCTCGCGCGCTTCGGCGTGGCGTCGCGCGGCGACTCGGGCTCGTTCGTGGTGCGCGGCACGGGCAAGCCCCTGCGCGGCGGCGCGTTCACGGCGTTCAACGACCACCGCATCGCCATGTCGATCGCCGTGGGCGCCACGCGCGCGAACGCGCCCGTGTGCATCGACAACACGGACTGCGCGGCGAAGTCGTATCCCGCGTTCTTCACCGACTTCCAGGCCCTGAAACTCTGCGGGGCGCGCGCATGACCGCGGCGGAGCCCCTCATCGCGCTCGAGCACGTGGACGCCGGCTATCCGGGCGTGACGGTGCTGAAGGACGTGTCGTTCACGGTGAACAAGGGCGAGGTCTTCGCGCTGCTCGGCGGCTCCGGCTGCGGGAAGTCCACGCTCACGAAGCATCTCATCGGCCTCACGCCCGCGCCCGCGGGGCGCATCGTGGTGGACGGCCTCGAGATGAACGCGGCGAACCGCGAGACGATCCTGCACCGCATTGGGGTGATGTACCAGAGCGGCGCGCTCTTCGGCTCGATGACCGCGCTCGAGAACGTGATGCTGCCGCTGGAGGAGTTCACGCGCCAGAAGGCGGCGGCGCGGCGCGCGCGCGCCCTCGAGCTGCTCGACAGCGTGGGACTCAAGGAGGCGGCGGACAAGATGCCGGCCGCGCTCTCGGGCGGCATGAAGAAGCGCGTGGCCATTGCGCGCGCGCTCGCGCTGGAGCCGAAGATCCTCTTCCTCGACGAGCCGAGCGCGGGGCTCGACCCCATCACCTCGCGCGCGCTCGACGACCTCATCCTGCGCCTGCGCGAGACGCGCGGCATCACGTTCGTGATCGTCACACACGAGCTGCCGAGCATCTTCGCGATCGTCGACCGCTGCGCCGTCTTCGACCGCGCGCGCCGCGGCCTCGTCGCGCTCGGCGCCCCCGCCGACCTGCGCGACCACAGCGCCGATCCCTTCGTGCACGCCTTCTTTCAGCGCAATCAGGTGACGTCATGTCCGTGATCGTCCCCGAAATCTCAGCCGCCACGGTCGCGGCGCTGGGCCGGGTGCGCCGCATCGTCGTGCACGGCGGGCTCGCGCATACCGACGACATCATGGCGTGCGCGCTCGCGTATGCCTTTGGCGTGTCGCACGACGTTCCCATCGAGCGCCGCAACCCCAAGCCCGACGAGCTCGACGACCTTGCCACGCTCGTGCTCGACGTGGGCGGCCGGCACGACCCCGCGCATCTCGATTTCGACCACCACCAGCGCGCGCGCGACGATGCGCCCAAGTGCGCCTACCGCCTCTTCGCCGAATGGCTTGGCGTGGATGACGAGATGCGGCTGCTGCATCCGTGGTACGACGCCTGGAACCTGATGGACGTGTGCGGACCCTATCAGACCGCGCAACGGCTTGGCGCCCCGCCGGCCGCGCTCGCGGGCTTCATCGACAATCCGCTGTCCGACTGGGTCGTCCGCCGTTTTGCGGACGATCCCGAGCTGCGCCGCAAACTCGCCGTCACCTTCGCGAAGGAAATCCTGCTCACGCGCACGTGCTGGGGCGACCTGCAGGCGAAGATCGCGCGGCGCGACGTGGCGGGCTTCTTCGTGGCCGATCTCACGCAGTGCCTCACCGAGGAGATCTCGCGCTGTTCGGAGGCCTGGGTGCGGCAGAACCATCCCGACTGTCTGCTCATGCGCGACGGCCGCGGCACGGGGCTGACCCTGCTGCGCTGCGAGGACAACCCTCGCCTCGACTTTGCGCGCTGCCGCGGCAAACCCTACACGCTTTTCGCCCACGCCGGCGGCTTCATCCTCAAGACGACCTCCCGTGACGTCGATCTGGCCGTCATCCTCGCCGACGCGCGGGTTCCGGTACGGCCGACGCATTAAAAGACTCTGCTCTCGCCATAAGGGACTGAATGGGACA
>CAVGKN010000075.1:0-5547 GCA_963629855.1 Lachnospiraceae bacterium | reverse complement strand
CCGCCGCCCTCGCCGCTTTCGCCGGCGTCGCCTGCGTCCACCGCGCGCTGCGGCTTGACCTTGGGGCGCGCGCCGAAGAGCACGGTGCCGAGTCGGATCCACGTGGCGCCTTCCTCCACGGCGATGCGGTAGTCGTTCGTCATGCCCATCGAGAGGCGCGGCAGCGCGAGGCCGAACTCCGCCTCCATCGCGTCGCGCAGGTCGCGCAGGCCCGCGAAGACGGGGCGCGTCTCCTCGATCTTCTCCGCCGGCGTGAACGGCGCCATCGTCATGAAGCCCTCAAGCGTGAGATTCGGGCAGGCGAGCGCGCGCTCGACCGCGGCCGGCACGTCGTCGGGCCGCATGCCGTCCTTCGACCGCTCGCCGCTCATGTTGACTTCAAGCAGAATGCGCGGCCGCGCGCCGAGCTCCTCCGCCACCATCTGCAGACGGTCGATCAGCGCGACGGAATCAATGGAATGGAACGTGGAGAAGAGCGCGAGCGCGTGGCGCACCTTGTTCTTCTGCAAGTGGCCGATGAGATGCCATTCGGGCCCGGAGACGGCGAGCGGCTGCTTCCACGCGGCCTCCTGCACCTTGTTCTCGCCCACGATGCGCAGCCCCGCCTCCCACGCCTCGCGCACGACCTCGGGGCCGTGCGTCTTCGTGACGGCGACGATCTCCACGTCGTCCGCGCGGTGGCCCGCCACGCGGCAGGCCTCGGCGACCGTGGCGTTGACCTCGGCGAGAATGTCCGCAAGCGCGCGCATGGCTAGGCGTTGTCCTTCTGCGGCGCGGGAGTGGCCAGCGCGGCGACCTCGGCCTTGAGCGCCCGGAGTTCGAGGCGCGTCTTCTGCAGCATCTTCGGCGCGAGCGTGATCGCGGCGAGCTCCTTCATGGACATCGCGGGCGCGCCGATCACGTACTTGAGCGAGCCGTCGAGCGACTGCGGCACGCCGGCCTGCGGGCCCACCTGCACGCCGTCCGCGATCTTGATGTGGCCGGAGATGCCGGCCTGGGCCCAGATGAGGCACCCCGTGCCGATCTGCGTGGAGCCCGCCACGCCGGCCTGCGCGATGATGCCCGAGTAGCCGGCCACCTTCACGTTGTGGCCGATCTGCACGAGATTGTCGATCTTCGTCATCGGGCCGATGTAGGTGCGGCCGATGCGCGCGCGGTCGATCGTGGTGTTCGAGCCGATCTCCACGCCGTCACCAAGTTCCACGATGCCGAGCTGCGGGATCTTCTCGATCTTCGGCAGCCCGTTCTCGAACGTGGTGTTGTAGCCGTAGCCGTCGCCGCCAAGGCGCACGCCGCAGTGCAGAATCACGCCGCGGCCGAGGCGCGTGCCTTCGCGCAGCGTGACCTGCGGGTAGATGTGCGAGCCCGCGCCGATCGCACAGTTCTCGCCGATGAAGACCTGCGCCTCGATCACGCAGTCGTCGCCCACCGTCGTGCCCGCCTCGATCACCGTGTAGGCGCCCACGTGCACGCGCGCGCCCAACGTGACGCCGGGCGCAATGAGCGCCGTGGGATGCACCCCGGGCGCGCGCACGGGCGCGGGCGGCGCGAAGAGCGCGGCCGCCTGCATGCACGCATGGTTCGGATCGGCCACGCGGATGATCGCGCACGGTGCCCCGTGCGCCCAGTCCGGCGGCAGCAGCACGCAGGAGGCCTTCGTGGTCTCCACGAGCTTCACGTGCTTGGGATCCTTGCAGAAGCTCAGGTCGCCGGGGCGCGCCTCCTCAAGCCCGCCACACGCGGTGATCTCCACGTCGTCGCCCTCGAGCGTGCCGCCCAATTTCGCCGCCAGTTCAGATGCCTTCATCGCGTTCCTCGCCTTCGTGTGCCGCGCCGGTCAGGCGCATGGGGTTACTTCGCGTCGCCGGCCTTCGCCGCGTCCGCCTTCTTCTCGTGACGCTTGGCCGGATCGACCTTCAGCGCCTTGAGGATCTCGTCCGTGACGTCGAGCGAGTCCTTCGAGAACGCGAGCATCGTGGAGTCGGCGATGATGTCGTAGCCGTTCGCCGCGGCGAAGGCGTTGATCTTCGCGCGGATGTCCTCCGTCTCGAGCTTGAGCAGGCGCGTCTCGAGATCCGAGAGCTCGTTCTGGTAGTGCTGGGCGGCGCTGCGCAGCTCCTGCTGCGCCGTGAGGAAGCGGCGCTGCACGTCCTCGATCTTCTTCTGCGCCTCCGCCTTCGCGCTCTGCGAGAGCATCGGGTTCGTGAGATCCGACTGTACCTTGCGGCCTTCGTCGGCGATCGCCTTCGCGCTCTCCTGCTGGCGCTCGAGCTTCGCCTTGTAGTCCTTGTCCGTGGACTTCACGAGCGCCTTGTTGGACTCGTGGTTCGGGTGCAGCCGCACGAGGTCGACCATGTTCACCGTGCCCACCTTGATGCCCGCCGTCGCGCACAGCGCCATCGTCAGCGCCGCCGCCAGAATCGTCTTCTTCATTGCTTGTGTTCCTTTCGTACTAGAAATCATACCCCACCGAGAACGTGAAGACCTTCTCGTCCACGTCCTCGTCCGGATCGACGATCGGCGTGGCGAAGTCGAGGCGGATCGGGAACTGCTCGAGGTCGAGGCGCAGGCCCACGCCGATCGTCCAGCAGAACCAGTCGGTGTCGAAGTCAAACTCGTCCTCGCCCACGCTGCCGAGGTCGGAGATCACGGCGAAGCGCAGCATCTTGACGATCGGGATGGTGTACTCCATGTTCATGCACCAGGAGGTCTGGCCGCCCCAGGCGGTGTAGTGGCCCTTCTTGTTCTCGCGCGAGTAGATGCGCGGCGAGATCTCGCGGAAGTCCACGCCGCGGATCGACTTGGAGCCGCCGAGGAAGAGGCGGTCGTAGAGCGGCAGGTCGTCGTTGAAGGCGTCCACCGTCTCGCCGCGCAGGCCGATCTGGAACACGTGGCCGTACTTCTTCCACACGGGGAAGTACTTGCGCACGTTGAAGCCCACGCGCCAGTATTCGTTGTCGCCGCCGACCACGTCGCCGAAGAGGCGCACGGTGTGGCCCTGCGTCGGGAAGATGAAGCGGTCGCGCGTGTCGAGCTTCCAGAAGAGCTCGAGCGGCACTTCCACCTTGTCGCCGTTTTCGTCCTCTTCCTCCTTGAGCATGCGGAAGCGGTCGTCGCGCTTGGGGTCGTAGTAGTAGTCGTTCTCCACGTCGTCGTACTCGATGTACTCGGCGGCGAGCGACAGGCCGATGCGGCCGAAGGCCTCCCACGTGGGCCAGAACTTCACGGGGTAGCTGATCGTGGCGGCCGCGCCGCTGCGGATCACGTCGTAGTCGTCGTACCAGCGCTGGCGGCGGTAGACTTCCACGGTGAGCTCGAGCTGGCGGTCGAGGAACCACGGCTCGGTGACGGAGGCCTCGTAGGTCTGCACGCGCGGACCGGCCTGGATGCACAGGCGGCCCTTCTGCCCCGCGCCGCGGAAGCGCCACGGACTGAACAGGTCGAAGTTCGCCTCGCTCACCTCCACCTGGCCGAACACGGAGCTTTCCGAGCCCGCGCCGATGCCGATGAGGAAGTTGCCCGTGTTCTTCTCGGCGAGCTCGTAGACGAGGTCGCGCCGCTCGGGCTCGCCGTCCTTCGCCTCGCCGCCCTCCACGGTCTCGAGGTAGTAGCGCACGCGCTCGAAGTAGCGCAGGTTCTCGAGGCGGCGCTTGGAGCGCTCGGCCTTGTCCGCGAGCATCGGGTCGCCGGGCGAGAGCGCGATTTCGCGGCGGATGACCTTGTCCATCGTGTAGTCGTTGCCGCGGATGAGCACGCGGTTGATCGTGATGGGCTTGCCCTCCTCCACCACGAAGGTGAGGTCGAGCGTCTCGGGGTCGCTCTCGGAGGGGATGCGGCGCACGGTGACGTGCGTGTCGGCGAGCGCGGCGCGCCCGGAGCCGCAGAACACCTCGATCTCGTGCGCGGCCTCGTCGAGCGCCGTGGCGCCGGCCACGTCGCCCGGCGCCACGCGCTTCACGCTCGCCGCCACCACGTCCTCCGGATACGCCTTCACGCCCGTGACGGAAATCGCGCCGACCTTGTAGCACGGCCCTTCGCGCACCTGGAAGACGCGCACGGCGTCGCCGTCCTCATCCGTGCGCACCTCGGGCAGCGACACGTCGGCGTCGAGATGGCCGTGGTCGCGGTAGAAGGCGAGCACCTTGTCGCGCGCCTCCGCCAGCTCCTGCGGCGTGGCGGGCGCGTCCGTGAACCAGCTGATCGGGTTCCACCACGGCAGCTGGTTGAAGGCGGCGCGCAAGTCGGCCGCCTCGAACGACTCGTTGCCGTCGAAGTCGAACGACGTGATCTTCACGCGCGGCCCTTCCTCGATCTCCATCGTGATCTTCACCGCGTCGGCGATACCCTCCACGGGCTCAACCACGGGATTGACCTTCACGTCGGAGAAGAAGCGCTTCTGGTACTCGTGGCGGATGCGCCCCGCCGCCGCCGCGATCTCCGCCTCGCCGTAGGAGTAGCCGTCCTTGAGCTCGGAGAACTTCGCGATCTTCGACTCGTTCCAGTAGACGTTGCCCTTCACGGCGAGCGGCCCCTGGAAGCGCATCTTGTGCTTCACGAGGTAGGTCACGGCCACGCCGTCGCCCACCTGCTCGGCCTTGACGACGATGTCGTCGAATTCGCCTGCGTCGCGCAGCGCCCGCACGTCGCGCGCGCACTGCGAGGCGTCGTAGTCGTCGCCCACGCGCACCTGGCACCGCGCCGCCACGTCGCCCACGTCGTCCGCGCGCCCGTCGGCGTACTTCACCGTGACGGACGCCACCTTGGCCGCGCCCGCCGTCCCCGCCGCCATCAGCAGCGCCATCAGGAGTGTGTTCTTCATCGAGGAGTCTTTTGTAGATCGTTTCAGGTCTCAGGCTTCGAACGTCACGGGCTTCACGTGCCAGATGTCGTTCGCGTATTCCATCACGGCGCGGTCGCTGGAGAAGCGGCCGGAGCGCGCGATGTTGATCAGCGAACGGCGGTTCCACTCGTCCGCGTTGCGGTACGTGGCGTCCACGCGATCCTGCGCCTCGCAGTAGGCGCGCAGGTCGGCGAGCAGCATATAGTGGTCGTTGTAGTCGAGCAGCGCGCGCACGATCGGGTCGAAGAGGCCCGGATCGAGCAGCGAGAACACGTTGTGGCGGATCATGTCGATCGCCTCGCGGATCTCGGGATCGCTCTCGTAGATGTGGCGCGAGTTGTAGGAGGGGCGCAGCCGCTCCACGTCTTCCGCGCGCAGGCCGAAGAGGAACATGTTCTCGTCGCCGACCTCCTGGTTGATCTCCACGTTCGCGCCGTCGTAGGTGCCGAGCGTCAGGGCGCCGTTCATCATGAACTTCATGTTGCCCGTGCCGGAGGCCTCGGTGCCGGCGAGCGAGATCTGCTCGCTCACTTCGGCTGCGGGCATGATCTTCTCGGCGAGCGACACGCGGTAGTCCGGCAGGAACGCCACCGAGAGGAGGCCGCGCGTGCGCGGGTTCGCGTTGACCACGCGCGCAATGCCGTGGATGAGCCGGATGATGAGCTTCGCCATGTAGTAGCCCGGCGCCGCCTTCGCCGCGAAGATGA
>CAVGKN010000074.1:0-5580 GCA_963629855.1 Lachnospiraceae bacterium | reverse complement strand
GCCGGCCGCCTCGAGGACGGGGCGCATGCCGCCGCCGACGATCAGGCCCGTGCCGGCGGGAGCCGGCTTCAGGAGCACGCGGCCGCCATCGCAGTCGCCGGTGACGTCGTGCGGCACGGTGATGCCGGCGAGCTTGTCGCCGATCATCTCCTTGCGCAGCGTGACGGAGTGCATGGCCTTGCGGGCCGCGTCGCCGCCCTTGCGGATCGCGTCGGAGACCTCGTTGGCCTTGCCGAAGCCCAGACCCACCTTGCCCTCGTGGTCGCCGACCACGATGACGGCGGAGAAGGACATGCGGCGGCCGCCCTTGACGGTCTTCGCGCAGCGGTTCACGAACACGACGCGCTCGTCGAGATCGTCGTTCGCGCCGGACTCGCGGCGCTTGTCACGGTTCATCGCCATTATTCAGCCTCCTTGGCGGGTTTGTCGCTGATCGTCAGTCCATTCGCCACGGCGGCGTCCACGATGGCCTTCACGCGGCCGGTGAACTTGAAGCCGCCGCGGTCCACGGCCACGCGGACGATGCCCTTGGCCTTGGCCGCTTCCGCGGCCGCGGCGCCGAGCGCCTTGGCGACTTCGACGTTGCACTTCGTCTCCTTGATCGAGGAGGCGGAGGCGAGCGTCTTGCCGGCGGCGTCGTCGATGAACTGCACGTACATGTGCTTGTTCGTCACGCAGATCGACATGCGCGGCTTCTCCGCGCTGCCGATCACGCGCTGACGGAGGCGAAGATGGCGCTTCGCGCGCTGGTCTTTACGGTTGAAACTCATTGTGTTTTCTCCGAATCAGGCAGCCTTCAGATTAGGCCACCTTCTTGCCCTGCTTACGGCGAATGTGTTCGCCTTCGTACTTGATGCCCTTGCCCTTGTAGGGTTCGGCCGGATAGAAGTCGCGGATGCGCGCCGCGGCCTCGCCCACCTTGTCCTTGTCGATGCCCGACACCGTCACGAGAAGACCGTCGTTCTCGACGGTGATCTTGATGCCGGCCGGGATCGCGTAGATCTTCGGGGAGGCGAAGCCGAGCGACAGGGCGAGGTTCGCGCCCTGGAGCACCGCCTTGAAGCCGGTGCCCTCGATCGTGAGCTTCTTCATGTAGCCTTCCGCAACGCCCTTCACGTTGTTGTGGATCAGGGCGCGCGCCAGGCCATGGAAGTTGCCGAGCGTCTTGTCGTCCGCACAGGAGACAACCACCTTGCCGTCCTTGACTTCCGCGGTGATGCCATCGTGCATCACGTAGGAGAGCTCGCCGAGCTTGCCCTTCACCGTCACCTTCTGGCCCGCCACCGTCGCGGTGACGCCGGCCGGAAGGACCACGGGTTCTTTACCGATACGAGACATTGTCGTTGCTCCTTACCAAACGGTGCAGATGAGTTCGCCGCCAAGACGCTGCTTCTTCGCATCGACGCCGCTCATCACGCCCTTCGACGTGGAGAGCACCGCGAGACCCATGCCGTCGAGGACGGCCGGAATCTCCGCGCACGAGACGAACTTGCGCAGACCCGGGCGGGACTGGCGCTGGAGACCGCGGATGGCCGGTTCGGCGCGATCCGAGTACTTCAGCGTGAGAACGAGCTTCTTCGGGAAATCCGACGTCACGTAGACGTCCTGGATGTAGCCGGCCGCCTTGATCACGTTCGCGATCTCGGCCTTGAGATTCGACGCCGGAACCTGCACCTGCACGAGGCGGGCCTTGAGTCCGTTGCGAATCGACACCAGCATGTCGGAAATGGGATCGATGATCATTTCTTCAGTTCCTTTCCGTTCCTTACCAGGAGGCCTTGGTCACGCCGGGGATGAGACCATTCACGGCGAGCTCGCGGAAGCAGAGACGGCACACACCGAACTTGCGCATATAGGCGTGGCGACGGCCGCAGATCTTGCAGCGGTTGTAGGCGCGCACGCCGAACTTCGGCTTGCGGTTCGCCTTTTCCATCAGACATTTCTTGGCCATTGCTTAGTTCCTTCCCGCGAACGGCATGCCCAGAGCCACGAGGAACTCCTTGGCCGCCTTGTTGTCCTGTGCCGTCGTGACGAACGTCACGTCCATGCCCGAATTCGGGCCCGAGACTTCCACGATTTCCGGGAAGATCGAGTGGTCCTTCAGACCGAGCGTGTAGTTGCCGCGCCCGTCGAAGCCGCGATTCGGAATGCCGCGGAAGTCGCGGATGCGGGGCAGCGCCGCGTTGATGAGGCGCTCGCAGAAATCCCACATCCGGTCGCCGCGAAGCGTGACCTTCGCGCCGATCACCATGCCCTCGCGCAGCTTGAAGTTCGAGATGGACTTCTTCGCGCGGCACAGCATCGGCTTCTGGCCGGTAATCACCGCCAGGTCGTCAACCAGCGCCTTCTGCTCGTCCTTCGAGACGATGCCGAACGCCATGTTGAGCACGACCTTCTGGAGGCGGGGCACGAGCATCCGGTTCGTCGTCCCGAGCTTCTTCTCGAGTTCGGCGATGATGCGCGACTTGTATTCTTCCTTCAGACTTGCCATGATGATTAGGCTCCCTTCGTCCACTTGGCCTCGATGGCCTTGCCGGACCCCTTGTAGGCGAGCGCCTTCTTGCCGTCCTTCTCGACGGACTTGACGCGGCTGCCCTTCTTGGTCTCGGCGTCATACGGCATCAGCTTGCACAGACGGACGGGGAACTCCATCTCCACGAGACCGCCCTTGTTGGTCTCCGTGCGGCGAACCGCCTTCTTGTGCTTATTGACGCCCTCGACGAGCGCGGTGCCGTCCTTGCTGTTGACGCTGCGGACAACGCCCGTGCGACCGGCGTCGTTGCCGCTGATCACGATCACCGTGATCCCCTTGCGAATACGTGCGATACTCATGATGCGCTCCTCTTAGACCACTTCCGGGGCCATGGACAGGATTTTCATGTAGTTCTTCTCGCGCAGCTCACGCGGCACCGGCCCGAACACGCGGGACCCGATGGGGTTGAGCTTGGAGTCCACCAGCACGCACGCATTCTGGTCAAAGTGCACGCGCTGGCCGTCCTCGCGGACGATCTGCGCGCCCGTGCGGATGATCACCGCCGTCGCGACCTGACCCTTGCGGATCGAACCCGTGGGGGACGCTTCCTTGATGGCCACGCGAATCACGTCGCCCAGGTGCGCGTACTCCTTGCGCTGCTTGAGAATGCGGAAGCACATGGCGCGCTTCGCGCCCGTGTTGTCCGCGACAACGAGGTTGGAGAGTTCCTGCAGCATGGCTTACTTCTCCTCCTTGACGATGCGCCAGCGCTTCGTGGCGCTGAGCGGACGCGTCTCCATGATCGTGACGTCGTCGCCCACCTTGGCGGTGTCGGCCTCGTCATGCACATGGTACTTCTTCCGGCGGATCACGACCTTCCCGTAGAGGGGATGACGTTCGCGATAGGACACCTCGACGACGACGCTCTTCACGCCCATCTTCGAGACGACCTTGCCCTTGCGGACCTTGCGGTCGCCGCGATTGACTTCGTTCGCCATGGTTACTTGGCCTCCTTCTTCGCCATGTTCTGGACGGTCAGCATGCGCGCGATCTCGCGGCGCATGAGGCGCATCCGGCCCGGCTTATCGACATCTGCCTTCGACGCGTGCTTCAGCCGCAGATCGGCGAGTTCCTTGCGGGCCTCGCGGATCTTCGCGGCGAGCTCATCGGCGCCGAGTTCCTTCAGTTCATTCGTCTTCATCAGATTTTCACTCCGGCACGGGTGACGAGTTTCGTGTGGATTCCGATCTTCGTCGCGGCGAGGCGCAGGCATTCGCGGGCCACCTCTTCCGAAACGCCGCCAATCTCGAACAGGACCTTGCCGGGCAGGACGACGGCAACCCAGAATTCGGGATTGCCCTTGCCCCCGCCCATACGGACTTCGATCGGCTTGCGGGTGATCGGCTTGTCGGGGAACACACGGATCCAGAGCTTGCCCTTGCGCTTCATTTCGCGGTTGATCGCGACGCGGCAGGCTTCGATCTGGGTGGCCGTGAGGAACCCGCGGGTCAGCGCCTTCAGGCCATACTCGCCATACGCGAGTTCCGTGCCCGACGTGGCGTAGCCGCCGCGGTTGCCCTTCGACTGCTTACGGTACTTGACTCTCTTCGGCATCAACGGCATGGTTTACCGCCCTTCCTTGCGATCTCCGCGCTCGCGGCGCTCGCCGCGGTCGCGACGGGGGCTCTGACGAGGCTGGAAATCTTCTTTCTTGCAGATCCACACCTTGATGCCGATCTTGCCGGCCGTGGTGTTGGCTTCCGCGAACCCGTAGTCGATGTTCGCGCGCAGCGTGTGCAGCGGCACCTTGCCCTCGCGACCCCATTCAACACGCGCGATCTCCGCGCCGTTGATGCGGCCCGCGGCATGCACCTTGATGCCGTCCACGCCCATGTCCATCGCGACCTTCTGCGCGCGCTTCATGGCGCGCTTCAGCGCGATGCGCTTCTCCAGCTGCTGCGCGATCGACTCGGCGACCAGCTGCGCGTCGCAGTCCGGCGTGCGCACTTCCTTGATCTCGAGGTAGACTTCCTTCTTGGTCATCTTCTCGAGGTCTTCGCGCACGTTGTTGACGTCCTGGCCCTTCTTGCCAATGATGACGCCCGGACGCGCGCTGAACAGCGACACGCGCACGCGGTTCGCGTAGCGCTCGATGAGGATCTTCGAGAGACCCGCGTCGACGAAGCGCTTCTTCACGTATTCGCGGATCTGCTGATCCTCGACCAGGAACGCGCCGAACTTCTGCTTCGAGGCGAACCAGCGGCTGCGCCACGCGCGGTTGACCGGCAGACGAAACCCGGTGGGGTTGACTTTCTGACCCATTACTTGCTCTCCTTGCCGTCCGTCAGGACGACCTTGCAGTGGCAGAGACGGCGGGCGATCGGATGCGCCGAGCCGCGGGCGGTCGGCCAGAACCGGCGAATGCGCACGGACTCGTCGAACACGCACAGTTTCACCGTCAGCGTCGCGGCGTCGAGGCCGTGGTTGTTCGTCGCGTTCGCGGCGGCGCTGAGCAGCGTCTTCTTGAGGATCTGGGCCGCCTTGCGGGGCGAGAACTCAACGACCTTGAGGGCGGCCGACAACGGCAGGCCCTGGCATTCACGCGCGAGCGGGCGTCCCTTGAACGCCGACATGCGCGCATTGCGGGTGAGTGCAATCACGTCCATGAGACTACCTCTTCTCTTCCTTCTTCACGAGCGCGCCATGCGACTTGAACGTGCGCGTGGGCGCGAACTCGCCGAGACGATGGCCGACCATGTTCTCGGTGATGTACACCTGCAGGTGCTGCTTTCCGTTGTGGATCGCGAACGTGAGCCCGACGAAGTCCGGGAGCACCATCGAACGACGGCTCCACGTCTTGATCGGCTGCTTCTTGCCCGCGGCCTTCATCTTTTCGACCTTGCGGAGGAGGGAATCCTCCACGTACGGTCCCTTCTTGAGAGAACGCGCCATGTTTTACTTCCTCCGCTTGACAATGACCTTGTTGGACGCCTTGCCCGGCTTGCGGGTCTTGCCGCCCTTGGCGAGCTGGCCCCACGGCGAGCACGGGTTCGTGCCGCCGGACGTGCGGCCTTCGCCGCCGCCCATCGGGTGGTCGACCGGGTTCA
>CAVGKN010000073.1:0-5614 GCA_963629855.1 Lachnospiraceae bacterium | reverse complement strand
CAGTGGAACAAGGAGAACGGCATGAAAGACGACGAACTGGACATCGAGCGGGCGCTGGAGGGCTCGGACGAAGACATGCGCGCGTTCGTGGCGGCGCTGCGCGAGGCGCCGCAGGCGACGACGCGCCCGGGCTTCACAGCGGACGTGCTGGCGGCCGTACGCGCCGAAGAGGCGGCGCGGCGGCGGCCGGTGCGCTGGCTGCGCTGGGCGGAGCGTCTCACGGCGGCGGTGCCGCTCGTGGCGGGGCTTGTGCTGCTGCTCACGGTGGGAACGGCCATGCTGCGGTCTTCCGCGCCCACGCGGCCAACGGCGCGTCTCGTCTCGTATCAGCGGCCGGACGGCACGTTCTCGGCCTCGTCCGCCGCGCCCTATGTGCAGGCGTTCGCGGTCACGGTGCTCGCAAAGGATCCTTCCGCCGCGCCACAGGCCTTTGATTCGGCGGTGGAGGCGCTCGTGCGCGCGCAGAACGCGGAAGGCGGCTGGGCGAACGCCACGCTCAGCGCGCGCAATGTGGCGGCGCTCGGCCAGGCCGTCGCCGCCGGTTCGGCGCGTGCCATCGCGGCCTACCATCGCGGCGTACGCTACCTGCGTACGCACGGCATCGGCGAAATCTCCCTCGCGGAGCTCGTGCGCGAGGCGCGCACCATCTCCACGCAGCTCAAGGACTCGACGGACGCCGGGCTCGTCTGCTGCATCGTGGAATGCGCGCGGTGACCACGCCGGAGGAAATCCTGCTCGCGGACGACGACGACGCGATCCGCACCGGTCTCGCGCTCGTGCTGGAGGGCGAAGGCTATCTTGTGCGCGCGGTGGCGGACGGCGACGCGGCGCTGGACTCCTTCCGCGCACATCGCCCCGACCTCGTGCTGCTTGACGTGATGATGCCCAAACGCAACGGCTACTCCGTGTGCACGGAAATCCGCAAGATCGACGCCGCAGTGCCCATCCTCTTCCTCACGGCGCGGGACGACGATGCGGCCGAACTGCGCGGACTCACTCTTGGCGCCGACGACTACATGTCGAAGACCATCTCGGAACCCGTGATGCTCGCGCGCATCGCCGCCCGGCTTGCGCGCGCCCGCGCCGCCGCCGACGAGACACCGAACGGGATTTTCGCGTTTGCGGACTGCACGATCGACACGCTGCGCAGCCGGCTGCAGCGTCCGGACGGAACCGCGTTTGACCTTTCCCTGCGCGAAATCGAGATCCTGCGCTATCTGCAGGCGCATCCGGACGAAATCTTCTCGCGCGACGCCCTTCTGACGCGCTTCTGGGGACTCGACTTCGACGGCAACGAGAACGCGCTCGCGGCCGCCGTGGCGCGTCTGCGCGCCAAGCTCGGCGCCGCCGGCGCCCACCTCGAAGCCGTCTACGGCCAGGGCTATCGCTACCGCGCCTGACGCGCTTGATCCAGCGCCTTGCGCGTGGTAGTGGAAAGCGGCACGGTGCGAGGATCGACGAACGCGGCGGCGCGGGACGTCGCGCGCAGAGTCGTGAGCTCCAGATGAAAATGCGAGAAGGTCTGCGCGACCACGCCGGCCTCTTCCACGGTGGGCAGTTCCCAGAGCCCCTTGAGCAGCCCGCCCTCGCGATTTTGCACGAGCAGCACGCGCCCTGCGTCGTCCGTGACGATCACGGCCGTGGCGCGGCGCACGGGCAGCGCCTTGCGCGCGCACCTGCGTGGGTAGTCGGCCTGCGTGCCCGCCGCGCGCGCCGCGCAGGCGTCGGCGAGCGGACACGTCGCGCAGTTCGGGTTGCGCGGCGTGCACACGAGCGCGCCGAGTTCCATCATCGCCTGGTTGAAGTCGCCGGGCTTCACGCCGCGCGTCTCGATGAGCGGTTGCAGGCGCGCGGCGAGCGCGGTGCGCGCCGTCTGCGCATGGAAGTCGTCCTCCAACGCCCACACGCGCGCGAAGACCCGCGCCACGTTGCCGTCCACCACGGGCGCGCGCGCGCCGTTGAGCACGCTCGCGAGCGCCGCCGCCGTGTAGGGGCCCACGCCCGGCAGGGCCGCCCAGCCCGCCACGTCCGTCGGCCACGCGGCGCGGCCCGAGGCGCAGAGCCGCCGCGCCGCCGCGTGGAGATTCCTCGCCCGCGCGTAGTAGCCCAGCCCTTCCCACGCCTTCAGCACGTCGGCCTCGTCCGCCGCCGCCAGCGCCTCCACCGTGGGGAAGCGCGCGAGGAAGCGCGTGTAGTAGGGCAGCACCGCGCCGTACGTGGTCTGCTGCATCATGATCTCGCTCAGCCAGCAGGCATACGGCGTCGGCGTCTGCCGCCACGGCATCGGCCGCCGGGCGCGCGCGTACCAGGCGCAGAGTCGACGGGCAAGGGACGTCATTTCAGCTCGAACGCCATGGCCTTTTCGGGACACGTGAAGGGATCGGCGTGCTTCGTGCAGTTGATGCAGCCCGCGTAGAGCTTGTGCATGATGTGCGTCTTGGGAATCTCGTGAAAGCCGAGGCGCGTGAAGAACTCGGGCGTGAGCGTGAGCACGATCAGCTCGGCCGGGTTGAACGCGCGCACGCGCTCGATCACGGCCCTCACGAGCAGACTGCCCACGCCGCGCCGGCGATACGGCGCGCGCACGGCCACGCTCTGGATCTCGACCGTCGCCTTGAGCGGGTCGCCGATCTCCGGCCAGATCTGGTAGGCCGCGCAGCCCACCATCTCGCCGTCGCACTCGACCACCTGGAAGCGGTCGATGTTCTCGACGATGTTCCCCATTGGGCGCGGCACCAGCTCTGCCTTGAGCAGATGGATCAGCGCATGGAGGCGCTCCGCATCCTTCAGCCCCGCCACCCTTGTCTTCAGTTCACTCATTGTCCTTCTCTCTCCGCACTCAGTACCAAGCACTCAGCACCAAGCACACAGCACTCCCTACCGATACGTTTTCCGCAGATGGAAGACCGACAGCGCACTCTTGAAGTCGCTGAAGCGCGTCTCGGGATTCTTCGGCGTGAAGGTCAGCGTGACGGGGCGGTCCGGATAGAGCGTGAAGCTGTTGTCGCTGAACTCGCCGGGAATGCCCGTGGCGTTGACCCACGTGAAGAACGCGGGGCGGTCGGTCGTGAGCGTGACCTTCCACGTGCCGCCTTCGTTGGAGGTCTTCAGGCGCACGTCCGCATTCGCGAGCGGACACGCCTTGTAGGCGTTGAAGAACCATTCGTTCGCGAAGTCGCGCAGTTTGCCGTGCACGGTCGCGTCGAGCGTGAGCGCGAGGAAGCGGCCGCGGCGTTCGGCCTCCGTGCCGAAGCGGTTGCGCGCGTAGGTGGCAAGGCACGTGGCGGAGCGCGGCGGCAGCGTGGCGGGCAGCGCGATCGTCTCGAGAATGCGGCCCTCGAAGTCGCGCAGCTGCACGGCCGCCTTCGCGGTCACCGTCTCGCCTTCGTCGTTGAGCGCCCAGATCTCGACCGAGTTCGCGTTGCCGGGCGCGGGCTTCGCGACGATCGCAAGATTCTCATAGAAGCGCTTCGCGTGATACTGCAGGTGCTTCCACTTGCCGCCGTACTCGATCGAGCTCCAGCTCGCCACGGGCCAGTTGTCGTTCAGCTGCCAGAAGAGCGTGCCCATGCAGCGCGGCCGCAGGCAGCGCCAGCCCTCGACCGCCGTCTTGATCGCCATCGCCTGCTGGATCTGCGACACCCAGAGCATGTTCTCCGCGCCCTCGGGGAAGCGGAAGTAGCGCGTCATCGTCTCGATGATGCGCTGGTTGCCGCCATTGTTCTTCTGGTGGTACTCGAAGTCCGGCGCCGTGGGGTTCAGCTGATCGCGGCCGCAGAACGTGAGCGCGACTTCGGGCGACGAAAAGCTCTGGTAGCCGAACTCGCTGCAGAAGCGAGGACGGGACTTGTAGTAGTTGTCAAAGCCCTTGTTCTCGAACCAAACCGTCCAGTTGTGCATGTCGCCCTTGTTGTCGTTGTGCCAGGCGTCGGAATAGTCGCCGGGACCGCCGCACGGCGAGGACGGCCAGAACGTGCGCGCGGGGTCGTACTTCGCCACGGCGGCCGCCTCCACCTTCGTGCGCGCCTGCAGGGCCTTAAGGTAGTAGGCGCGATCCTTGCGGCTCGGCCCAAACCAGTTGAGCGCACCCACGCACTCGTTGTCGCCGCACCAGAGCGCGATGGAGGCGTGGTCGCGCAGACGGCGCAGCTGGTGCGCAAGCTCCTTTTCCACGCTGCCGAGGAACTTCGCGTCGCCAGGATAGATCGCGCAGGAGAACATCATGTCGTGCCACACCATGAGGCCGAACTCGTCGCACGTCTCGTAGAAGGCGTCGTGCTCGAACTGGCCGCCGCCCCAGAGACGCAGCATGTTCATGTTCGCGGTCTTCGCCGAGGTGAGCAGATCGCGGTAGCGCGCGGGCGTCTGGCGGCTCTCGAAGGCGTCGCACGGGATCCAGTTCGCGCCCTTGCAGAAGATTTCCACGCCATTGACGCGAAACGCCATGCGCGCGCCGTCCTTGCCGTTCTCGTCCTTGTCCGGCGTGTTGAGCACCTCGATCGTGCGCAGGCCGATACGGCGCGAGAGCGTCTCGCCACCGACCTTGACCTCAAGCGGATAGAGGTTCGGCTCGCCCGCGCCGTTGGGCCACCAGAGCAGCGGTTCGGGGATCTCGACCTTGAGGGAGAGGTGGTTCGCGCCCGCCGCGAGCGCCACGTCCTTCGCCTGCTCGAAGCCGCCGATGCGCACGGAGAACGGCACCTGCGCGGCCGCGGCCGGCGCCGTGACCTCGGCGTGCACCGTCACGGTGCAGCGCGAGCGGTCGGCCGTGAACTCCTGGTCGCAGTAGACGTAGTCGAGCCGCGCGTCGTTCACCGCGATGAGCGTGACGGGGCCGCAGAAGCCCGTCATCATCTGCGCGAGCCCCCAGTCCCAGCCGCCGTGGCACTGCGGCTTGCGGATGAGCTCGATCGACTTCGCCCACGGTACGTTGGAGATCTGGAACTTGTGGTCGTACGTCTTGGCGAGCGCGTTCGATTCGTTTTCGGCGCTGCGGAAGACGCCCACGATACGGTTGTCGCCAGGGCGCAGCGCGCGCTTCACGTCGAACTCCCAGCGGCGGAAGCGGTTGTCGGTGCGGCCGATTTCCTCGCCATTGATCTCGATCGTGCAGAAGGTGTCCACGTCTTCGAGGCGCAGGATCACGCTCTTCGCGGCGAGCAGAGGCGCGGGCACGGAGAAGGAGCGCTCGATGCGCCAGTCCTTGCGGCCGACGTCCTGCGTGAGCAGCTCGTTGCGTCCCCAGAACGGATCGGGGATCTTGCCGGCGGCCAGCAGCGCGGAGTGCACGTCGCCCGGGATCTGGATCGGGATCGTGAACTGCACGGCGTTCTCCGCCTCGCGCAGATGCCATTCGCCGCCCAGGTCGAGCCGCCCGGCCGATGTCACCGTCTCGGCGTTCAGCGCAAACGCCATCGCAACGGCCACGCCCATCGTCAACATGTTCTTCATGTTCATGTACAGAGTCCTTTCCCACGGGGACTTCCCCGTGTACGAGGCTAGTATACCAATTCTGGTTTGGACGGTAAAGACGGGCGTTACTGCGGGATCATGTGCACCCGCGACTCCTCGTCGCGGTTGAGGACCTCCACGAGGTAGGGGGCGTGTCCGCCGC
>CAVGKN010000072.1:0-5622 GCA_963629855.1 Lachnospiraceae bacterium | reverse complement strand
CGGGCGTGAGGATGCCCGCCATGTCCTTGATCGCGAGCGAGTCGATGCCCATCGCGACCTGTTCCTGCGCGAGCTTCACGTAGGCCTCCACCGTGTGGACGGGCGAGGTCGTGTAGCAGATCGTGCCCTGCGCGTGGCCGCCGTACTTCTTCACGCTCTTGATCGCGGTCTCGAGGTTGCGCGGATCGTTGAGCGCGTCGAACACGCGGAAGATGTCCATGCCGTTTTCGCAGGCGAGCGCCACGAAGCGCTCGACCACGTCGTCGGGATAGTGCTTGTAGCCGAGGATGTTCTGGCCGCGCAGCAGCATCTGCAGCGGCGTGTTCTTGCACACGCTCTTGATCTGGCGCAGACGCTCCCACGGGTTCTCGCGCAGGAAGCGCATGCACACGTCGAACGTGGCGCCCCCCCAGCATTCGAGGGAGTAGTAGCCGGCGTGGTCGATCTCTTCGGCGATCTGGAGAATGTCGTCCGTGCGCAGACGGGTCGCCCACAAGGACTGGTGGGCGTCGCGCAGGGTGGTGTCGGTAATGCGAATCGGCTTGCGTGTATCGGTGCTCATGACAGTTAGTTTAGCATAATTGACGCGAAGGCGCAAAGAAGGTCATCGAGGTCTTCTTGTACTCGCGCGTGGAAAGAAGCATGATGGCGGGCACGCCCGCGCCGGCGACGCGCGCGACTTCGGCGCAGAGCGCGGCAAACTGCGCCTGCGCCTCCGCGGCGGTGCGCGCGTGCACCATCGCGAAGAGGTTGTAGGGAAAGTCCGGCGCCTCGGGGCGTTCGTAGCAATGCGTGACTTCGCCGCGCGCGGCCAGGGCGCGGCCGACGGCCACGGTGTCGCCCGCCACGCGCCAGCAGCACATGCCGTTCGCCTGCCAGCCCGCGTGGCGATGGTGCAGCAGCAGCCCGATGCGCTTGAGCCGCCCCTTTCGCCGCCAGATCTCGAGCGTGGAGAGAAGATCCCACTCCTTCAGGCCGAGCCGCGCGGCAAGCGCCGCGAAGTAGTCCGCGCGCGCTTCGGTGTCGCCCTGCACGGCGCAGATCACCGCGCGCTCCCGCGCCGTGAGTGGCGGCAGTTCGTCGTCCTCCACCGCCTCCTCGCGCACCCGCGTGGCCGCGCCGAACACCACGTCCACCTTGTAGCGGCGCGTGGCCGGCAGCACGCGCAGCGCGTAGGGCCGCACCCGCGCGGCGACTTCGTCCGCCATCGCGGGGAAAACGTCCTTGGGCGTGCTGAGCGTGAACCAGAGAGTGGGCAGCAGCGTCGCGTCGCCCCCTTCCGCGGGCGTGCGCGCGTAGCAGTGCGTCACGCCGCCCAGGGGCGTAAGGCGCGCGGCCACGGCGTCGAGCGCCTCCGCCGGCGCCGCCACGGCGCACAGCGCGGACGCGTAGCCCAGACGCCGCGTGTCGAACACGGCGCCGAAGCGCCGCACGTACCCCGCCGCCCGCGCCCGCGCCAGACACGCGAGCAGCTCGGCCTCCGTGCAGCCCGTCTCGCGCGCAAGCTCCTCGAAAGGACGCGCACAGAGCGGCAGTCCCCGCTGGAGCGCCACGAGCAGCGCCGCGTCGTCCGCCTCCGTCACGGCTGCGTCGCTCACTTCTTCGCGTTGTAGGGGAAGCTCACCACGTCGTCCACGATCTGGCGCGCGAGGTCGGCCGCGATGCGCTGCGCCGCGTCGCGCTGCCCCGTGAGCAGGTCGCCCTGCACCATGAACGTGGTCTCGCCCGTGTACGACCGGCCACTCTGCAGCACCTTGCCGGTCTCCTTGTTCACAAGCGTGACGTTCACCGTCACGTAGTAGCGGTACTCGCCCGCGCGCATGCCGTAGCCGCGGTCGAACGCGATCGGCCGCCGCTCGGCGCGCACGATCTCGCCCTGCACTTCGATGGACGAATCGCCGGAGCGCCGGATCGCGAACGTGCCTTCGCGCTGGAACTCGCGTAGCGTGTACTGCGTGACGATCGGCCCCAGCTCCGCCGACTTCGTGCGGTTCTCGAACACAGGCACCGCGACCGTGCGCAGCTCGTCCGGCACGCGCGACGTCCAGCGGTAGTTGGCGCAGCCGCACAGGGCGAGCGCGGGAATCAGCAGCAGAAAGGTGCGAAGGTTCATCATGGTCGTGTTTCCTTGTTAGTTCAAGAAGGTCACTTGTTGCTGTCCGTCGCGGCGGGCGCGGCGGGGGCCGCGAGTTCGGCGATGCGCGCGCGCACGGCCTCCGCGTGGGGCGAGTCGGGATATTCGTTCAGGTAGCGTTCCCACGAAGTGCGCGCGGCGTGGCGCGTGCGCTGGCGCGAGTCATAGAACTTCGCACTGCGGTAGGCATCCTCGGCAAGGTATGCGCGCAGTTCGTTCATCCAACCCTTGAGCTCCTCCATCTGCTCGAGGTCGGGCAGGTTCTGCAGCGTCATCTTCAGGTAGCCCACGGTGTCGCGGCAGCGTGGCACGTTGTAGGCAAGGCGCCGGCAGAGCCACATCCGCGCCCGTGCCTCGCAGTACGCCGCGCGGCGCGCCTCGGGCGTGCCGGGAAACTTGCTCTGCACCGCCGCGTAGACCTTCACGGACTCCTCGTAGTGGTCGTCCTGCTCGCGCAGGTCGGCAATGCGCAGCATCGCCTCCGGCACGTAGGCCGCGCCGGGCGCGCGCCGCACGATCGACTCGTAGTGCTGGCGCACTTCGCGGTTCGAGAGGAACGAAAAGCCGAACCACGACTTCTTCTTCTCGACCATCGTGTTGACGAGCTTGTAGCCGTATTCCACGAGCTCGGCGTACTTGCAGTCGCGCGCGTAGAAGTCAAGCAGGTACTCGAGCTGATCAAACGCCTCGCCATAGTCCTCCAGCGGACCCGCGAGCAGCTTCACGTAGCGCAGCTGGGCCTGCGGCGCCTCCTTGGCGGTGGGCCATTCGCGCACAAGCGCGTCGCACGCCTTGGCGGCGCCCTTCGCGTCGCCGGCCGCCTCAAGCTCCGCCGCGTAGGCGAGCTGCTCCGCGGCCGTCGCGCGCGACACGCCGAACCACCAGCTCTTCTCACGCCGCTCCGGCCGCTTCACGTCGTCCAGGCCGTCGAAGCCCGGAAACGCATCCGTCGCATACGGCGAATTGCCGCCCGTCGAGGCGCCCGCCACGCTGCGGGCCGGCGTCGCCGCCTCGCCCGCCATCTGCGCCATCAACGCGACGGCGCCCAAAATGAATCCTATTTTACGCAAAGACATAGACTATTAGTATACCATAACGGCACGCTGCTCACGCAACGTGCCGCCATGGACGTCCCGAAGAGGCCGGTCGACTTCCTATTCGAAGAACAGGACATCGTTCAGACGCGTGCGGAGCGCGTCGATGTCCGCCTCCGTCACCTTGCGCACCTCGACGGGTCCGTTCTCCGTGATCTGCACCGGACGGACGTGGCCGACCAGGTTCTTCACGAAGACAGGACGGTAGTCGTCCCAGCCGAGTTCCTTGCCCTTGTCGTGGTTCGTGTTCTCCAGCGTCTGCACCTCGCGCGAGAGGCACTCAAAGAGATCCGTGTTCTCGCCGTGGTCGGCGACCGCCAGATTCACCGCAGTCGCGCCACCGGCTTCCGCGGAGCCGCCCACGTCGTCCTGCTCGACGAGTCCGTGGTTGGCCTGGAACATGATCAGCTCCGACGTCTGGCCCTCGATGCAGGCCGTGCTGCTGAAGGTGTCGCTGATGAGCGTGGGGAAGAGCGGCGTGGCGATGGTGTCGTAGAACATATCGACCGCGAGCTTGATGTAGGTCTGCAGGGCGTCGTGGACGTAGCTCTTGACCGCGTCATGGAAGTTCGCCCGCTCTTCGCTTCCGTAGAAGGCGTGGTTGTCCGGCGTCACCTTGATGTTCTCGAGGTGCAGCAGGAGGCCGCCGTTCGCCGCATCGGAATACTTCGTGAAGATGGCCTCGGCCAGGGCGTTCTTGCTCTTCAGCGGCACGCGCCCTTCGCCCTCCTTCTTGAGGAAGTAGGGAACGTCGCGGTTCGAGTCGTTGCCGAAGACATGATACCCGCTGCGCTCCGAGACGTCGTCCTCGTCATCGTATGCGGGATTCTCCTCGATGAACGCATCCACGCCGCCGGCCGCGAGGAAGTCAAGCGCCAGGTTCATCCGGGCGATCTGCGTGCGCAGCTTTCCGAGATTCTCCGCGTCCAGCCCGACCTTGGCGCCCATCTTCGCCATTTCACCGACCTTCGCCCGGTAGGCATCGACGTCGAACGGCGTCTTGCCAATGACCATGGCGCGCGTCACGATCGCCGAGATGCGGCGTTCCGTCAGCGGCTTGCCGGACGAAACCACGCCGTTCTTGTCGAGGCCGAAGTCGGAACGCTTGAAGTCCGCGCCGAGCAGCTTCTCGAGATGATCCATGAAGGCCTTGGAGAAGTGCGTCTTGCCGTCCTTGCCGGTGACCGCGCCGTCGATCCCGAACGCCTCGCCGAGGCTGCGGAGGAACGCGGTGCGCACCTGGTTGTTGGCATTCTTCGTCTCGACCGAGCGCATCCAGCGGAAGATGTTCTTGGACGAAAACGTGCCGTTTGCGGTCATCTTCTCGCCGTCCAGACGGGCGATGGAGTTCTCGTTGCCGGTCCTGAAGGCGATCGGGGCGGAAAGTTTGGAAACGTTGATGTTCATGATTCAGATCCTTTCACTTGACGTTGACGCTTTGTATCCGCGCGACGCAGAAAAAGGTTACACAGGGACGGCTGTCGCCAGCCGCCCTCAAACGAACGCGAATTGCGGAACGGCACATGAGAACATGCGCCCTCCCAAACCTACTCGGCCTTGATCGCGGGCGAGGCCGGCAAGGCGAGCCGGAAACCAATGTTTCTGTAGCGGGTGGCGGGCGTGGTGGGGTTGCGTTGGGCAGCGCGGCAGTAACAGGCTCCGCCAAGCCAGCTCCCGCCCCGTATCACACGCTGCGACCCTGCGGTCGTGTTCACCGCACCGCCCAAATTCGTGATGTTATCCGCGAACCAGTCGAGACACCACTCCCACACGTTGCCGTGCATGTCATAGAGTCCCCAGCTGTTCGGCGCGTAGGAGCCCACGACCGCCGTGCCATTCGTCACGTCGCAGGAGTCGACAGGCTCGACATATTTCGCCCCCGATAGGATCATGCCGCCATTGTACTGGGAACGGCCAAGGCAAGCGAAATTCGTGTCATTTCCCAAACTTTTAATCGGCGAGCCATCGCCCCAGGAACCCGTGCCATGCCCCGCGCGGCAAGCGAACTCCCACTGCGCCTCGGAGGGCAAGTCGAACGCAAGCCCCGTCTTCGTGCGCAGCAGACCAAGAAACGAACCTGCGTTCGGATCTGTAGGATAGTCGCAGGTGGTGTTCGCCTTCGTATTCGTCGAATTGCGGATCTCGTTGTACGAGATCTGCTCCATGGGACGCATCATGCGGTCAACGCGGAAGTAGGACTGCGTCGCACACACCGTCTGGATGTACCCACATTGAGCCTGCGTCATCTCGAAAACACCGATGTAGTAGTTGTTCGTCAGCGTAACGGTGTGCGTCTCCTCACGCGAAGCGTAACGCCCAATCTCGCCCGCCGCGCTGCCCATTGCCCACTTGATGCCCTTAGCGGGAATCTTGCGCATCACAAGCGACGACGTG
>CAVGKN010000071.1:0-5650 GCA_963629855.1 Lachnospiraceae bacterium | reverse complement strand
CCCCCGAGCATGCCGGGGTTGATGAAGTCAAAAAGACTCCACAGCTCCGAGAGGCGGTTCTCGATCGGCGTGCCCGTGGCGACCACGCGGAACTTCGCCTTCAGCGTCTTCACGCTCTTCGCGCGCTTGGTAAGGTGGTTCTTGATCGCCTGCGCCTCGTCGAGCACGACGATGTTCCACGCCACCGCCGCGAACTTCTCCTCGCGCGTGGTGAGCACGCCATAGCTCGTGATGACGATGTCGTGCGTCGCGGCGAACGCGGTCACGTCCTCGTCGTCCGCCGACACGTTGGCGGTCTGGCCCACGAGCGCGACGCGCAGCTCCGGCGCGAAGCGCGCGATCTCGTTGCGCCAGTTGAAGGTGACGGAGGCGGGCACGATCACGAGCGACGGGCCGTCCGCCCGGCGCGCGCAGAGGAGCGCGATGATCTCGATCGTCTTGCCGAGGCCCATGTCGTCCGCCAGACACGCGCCGATGCCGCACGACGCAAGGCGCGACAACCATTCGTAGCCTTCGGTCTGGTAGGGACGCATCTGGCACTTGAAGCCCGCAGGCACGGGCGCCGTGTGCGCGAAGGCGGCGCGGATGGTCTCGATGCGCTCGCGCACGATTTCCGGCAGCGGCAGCGTGTCGTCGGCCTCGGTCTCGCGCGCGGCCTTTTCGAGCGACGGCAGCGCGGCGGGCGAGATGAGGATCTTGCCGCCTCGCTCCATGCCCGCGGCCTTCAGCGCCTCGACGCGGCGGGCGAGCGCGGCCGTGAGCTTGAGGTAGCGGCCCTCGGTGAGGCGCACGTAGGAACCTTCGCGCGCGTCGAACGACCGCAGCAGATCCACGAACGACAGCACCTTGCCGTCGTCGAGCTTGAACTCGCCCGAAACGCCAAGCCAGTAGTCGGCCGTCTCGCCGCCCTCGAACTTCGCCGAGTGCGAGACGAGCGACGAAAGCTGCAGCGACTCGCCCTCCGGCCATTCGAGCGTGAAGGGCGCGGCGGGCGCCTCGTCGGCGGCTGCGTCGTCGGCCGCCGGTTCGGGCGGCTGCGCGGCGGCGTGCAGCATGGCGAGCGCGTTGAGAGAATCCTCCACGCCGTCGAAGATCCACATGCTCTCGCCCGCGTCCGCGCCGCCGATCTCCTCGAGCACGTCGCGCGCGGCGGCGGCGGCGGCCGTCTCGGCGTCGAAGTCACGCACGAGCAGCACGCGCGACTTGTCGGCGCGCACCACGAGCCGTTCGGGAATGCCCTTGCCGGGCTCGGCCGACCACAGCGGCTCGTCGCAGAGACGCACCGCGAGCGTCGCCGTGAGCAGACCGTCCTTGTAGGCGAGCCGGATGCACGGCCGCCCCGTCGCCGTCTCACGCGGGATGCCCGCGTGTGCGGCCACCTTCGAGGTCTCGCCGCTCGTCCAGGCGATCGGCGCATCCTCGGCGACTTCCGTGTAGAGCCCGGCCAGGCGGTCGACGCCCTCGACCGGAATCCTGAGCGCCTTATGGCCATGCGCCTGGCGCCGCAGTTCCGTCGCCGCGTCGTAGTAGTCCTGCGAGATGATGTACGCCGTAAGGTCATACGGATCGGCACGGTTGACGCGCAGAACGCTAACCTCCTTTACGTCCCTCGGGAACGTCTCGGGCAGCATCGGCGCCTCGATCTCCGCGCCGCCGTCCGCCGTCATGCGCACTTCGAGCGCGGCGGCCTTGCACGTGAGCTTCAGCGGCTTGATGTCCCGCCCCGCCGGCTTTGACGAATAGTAGTAGCCGCTGTAGTCGTCGTAGAAGACCGAGAGATTCGGCCGCGCGGCGAGCTTGCGCAGCAGGGCCCCCGACAGCGCACGATCCGGACCGTAGTAATAGTGCGTATCCTCAAGCAGGTTCTTGCTCAGGACCTGGGCCTTGATGGCGATGTCTTCGGAGTCGAGCAGTTCGTCGAACTTTCCCTGCCTGAACTCGTAGTCGGCGATGGCCTTCGGCACGCTCAGTCCGCCGTTCTTCAGGCGCGTGCGCACGAAAGGAATGATCCTCCGAAACTTCGCAGTGCCGGCTTCCGGCTTGCACAGGCAAAGGCACCAAACGAACTCGCCCTTCGCGGCGGGTTCGCCCGTTGTCTGCGCGCGCATGCGCTTTCGGGCCTCCGCCGCGCTCGTCAGGCGCTGCGACAGGGCGTCCAGCGCGCGCGCCCAGCCGGGCTCGTCCGACTTCGACGCCACGAACGCCAGCTTGGGATCGATGTCGAGCGCCTTCAGTTCCTCGCGCAGCTTCGCGGCCTTGGGCGCCTCGTCCGCCTCCAGCACCTGGCGCGCGATGGCGGCCACGTCGGCCGCGATGACAAGCGCGCCGCTCTGCTTCGCCTGACGCGCCAGCTCCACCAGGTCGGTGGGATTCGGCACGACCGACTCGGTGTCGTAGAGCGCGATCAGCGCGCGCAAATAGCGGAACGGCATCAGAAGGGCCGATTCCGATTGCATGGCGCGATTCTCTTCCTTCTGACACGCGGTGCCGGTGACGATGGCGCTGTCGAGATAGTGCGCCCAGTCCCGGCCTTCCAGCGTTTCGGCTTCGACACGGCGGCCCCATCTCGACCGCACGATCCTGATGGTGCACGCGTTGAAGAGCTCGGACATCTTGTCCATGCCGCTCCGCGTCCGCTTCGCGGCGAGGAGACGGCAGAGCATCGCGACCAGCACGATGGGGAAGTGGATGCGCGTCCAATGGAGTCCGGAGGTCTGATAGGTGGACGTGCCCAGCGCGCTCATGAGCATGGTGGCGGCTTCGTCGAACTTGCCCGCCATCGCATTCTCCAGCGCGGTGTAGATCGACCGCGAATGCTTGTAGCAATACGGCGATTCGCATTCGAGCGCCTTGAGCGTCTCGACGTCATGCTGCCAGAAGGCCAGTCCCTGCAGCACCAGCGTGCACCACGGCGTGAGCGCCGTGCGCTTGCGCAGGTCGTTGAGCCGCGCGATGGCCCACGGGGTCGGGGCGCCGGCGAAGAAGTCGTCCACCGCGAGCACGGCCACGAGCTCCGCCTCGGTGTGGGTCTCGAGGAACGTCACGCCCACGCGCAGCGCCTCGGCCTCCTCGCGCGCGACGCAGTTGAGCAGGTACCAGTTCTCGGCCGACCAAATGGTCTTCCGTACGGCCCGGTAGTCCGCGACGAGATCCTTCGGCAGCGCCGTGGGGAACGTCTCGATTTCCGTGTAGTTCGCATACTGCACGGCCGTACGCTGCGTCTTGGGCTCCTTCCAGACGTCGAATGCCTTGCCGCAGACCTTCTCGATGAAGCGCTCGCCGCCAAACGTCGGAAGATACTGCGTGACGTTGTCCCCGTAGAAAACGCCCTTTTGCAGCAGGAAACTCCACACGCGCGCGCCGTAGCGGTAGATGACATGCCGCTGCATCACGAGGTTGAACAGGTCGTCGTCCCTCCTGAACTCGTTGTCCCCGCGCACGCGCACGCTGCGTTCCATCCAGTGCTTCAGGCCAGTCGTGGACACCGACCAGTCGTAGCGGTCGATGACGCGCAGCAGGTCGTACATCTGCTTCACGGTAAAGGCCGGCCGGTGGAAGGCGATGTACGTGGCGCGCGTCTGCACGTAGAGGTCGATCAGTCCCAGATTGTTCAGGTGGTTGACGGGAAGAGGGTCGCTGCCGGGGCTGGGCCGATCCACGTGCCGCTGCCGCCACAGCGCCCGCAGGTTGTTCACGTCGACCGCTTCGCAGAGCACATGCGCCCAGTAGAGCACGAACGCCTCGGCCTCGGAAAGATCCGCCACGGACCACGTGCCGGGCGTCAGCTGCCTGTTCGTCGTGCCCATCACAGCGCGACCCAGGCGGCGTTGGCGTTGGAGGACTTGAGCGCGGCCTCGACGAAGCGCATCGAGCGCACGCCCGCCGTCGCGTTCGGATAGTCGGCCGGCCGGCGCGACTTCACGGCCGCCACGAATTCGTCGTAGATGCTCGCGAGCGCCTCCACGAAGCCCTCGTGGTGGCCGGCGGGGAAGCGCGAGGCGCGCGTCGCGGCCGGCGAGAGCGCGTCCACGTACGCCGCCTTGCGCCGCAGGATCTGATCGGGCTGCGTCGGGAACTTGAGCATCAGCTCGTTCGGCTTCTCCTGATCCCAGTGCAGCGAGCCCTTGGTGCCGTACACGCGCAGGCGCACGCCGTTCTCCTCGCCCGTCGCGACCTTGGAGGTGACGAGCGCGGCCTTCGCGCCGGCCGAGAGGCGCATGAGGATCGAGGCGTCGTCGTCCAGTCCCGCGTCGTTGCCGTAGGCGGAGAGATCCGCAAGCAGCGACTCGACCGTGAGTCCGCTCACGTATTCGATGAGCGTGAAGGCGTGCACGCCGATATCCGCGACCACGCAGCTGGGCCCGGAGATCTTCGGATCCATCTTCCAGCTGATGCGCCGGTCCGGACGCCGGAACGAGCCCTGCACGTATTCGAGGTGGATCTTGTCGAGCCGCCCGAGGTCGCCGCGCCGCACGACGTCGCGCGCGAGCTTGACCATGGGATAGCCCGTGTAGGTGAAGGGAATGCCGAGCACGCGCGCCTTCGCCGCCGCAAGCGCCTCCAGCTCCGCGGCTTCGCGCGCCGTGAGCGAAAGCGGCTTCTCGCAGAAGACGTCCAGCCCCGCCTCGAGCGCGGCCTTCGCGATTTCGTAGTGCGTCTCGTTCGTGGTGCAGATCACAACGAAATCGACCTTGCCCGCTTCGGCGGCCAGCAGCGCCTTCCAGTCGGCGTAGACGCGCGCGGGATCCAGGGCGAGCGTCTCGCCCGTCGCGGCGTTGCGCGCCGGATCGCGCGAGAAATTGCCGGCCACGAGCCGGGCCAGGTTGTCCATGCGAAGGGCCATGCGGTGGATCGGCCCGATGAACGAGCCTTCCGCGCCGCCGATCATGGCGTAGGTGAGTGCGTGTGTCATAGTCGTGCTGAGTGCTGAGTGCTGAGTGCTGAGTGCTTAGTGCTTGGTGCGGGGTGCGGAGTGCTGGGAGCGGGCGCGTTTTTCGGCTTCGATTTCCTGGATGAGGGCGATGGTGGCGCGGGCGCGGGTGTTCTCGCCTTTTTCCGCGCAGCGTTTGGCGAGCACACGCAGCATGCGCAGCTGTTCGTTGAGCTGTTCGTCGCGCATCTGGTTCCAGGCCTGACGGCCGGCGGCGAGCTCGTCCTTCACGTGCGCAAGCGCGCCTGTCCTCGGCAGTGTGCTTTCCCGGCGCGCGCGGTCGTCCTTCGCCGCCGCGCAGTGCAGGTCGAGTGCGCACAGCGCCACCACGACCGCAATCGCGAGCAGCACCAGCGCCACGCCTTTTCTGTCAACGAACAGTCCCATCGGATTCCTTTCAACGAAACCGGGCCGCCCCCGTGACGGAAGCGGCCCGATGTCGTACCGAGAGCGGACGGACACGCGCGAAGCGTCTCCGCCGCCTCCGTTCGCCTTACTTCGCGAGCGCCGCCGTGACGTCGGCGAGAACCTGGCGCAGGGCCTGCGGCACGCGGTGCGCGGCCTTGTTCTCGACCTTGGAGTCCTTCGACGGCTTCTTGTCGTACTCGTCGTAGCTGGCGCCGATCGTCGCGATCTCCTTCTTCCAGCCCTCGACGTCGACCTTGAGGATCTCCTCGAGGTCGGCCTTGACGACGTGGAACTTCGCGGTCTCGTCGTTGT
>CAVGKN010000070.1:0-5682 GCA_963629855.1 Lachnospiraceae bacterium | reverse complement strand
GCCGAGGACGGCGCGAAGATCGCGGTGGTCGACCTCAAGCCGGAGTGGTGCGAGGAGACGGTGGCGCTCGTGGGCGCGGCCGGTTCGGAGGCGAAGGCGTTCGGCTGCAACGTGGCCGAAAGCGCCGAGGTCGATGCCTGCGTGAAGGCGGTGATCGCCGCCTTCGGCAAGATCGACATCCTCGTCAACAACGCGGGCATCACGAAGGACGGTCTGCTTGTGCGCATGAGCGATGCGGACTGGGACGCCGTGCTCAACGTCAATCTCAAGGGCACGTTCCTCTTCACGCGCGCCGTGGCGTGGCCGATGATGAAGAACAAGGCGGCGGACGGCACGCACTGCGGCGGCTCGATCATCAATCTCGCCTCCGTGGTCGGCATCATGGGCAACGCCGGTCAGGCGAACTACACCGCCTCCAAGGGCGGCGTGATCGCGCTCACGAAGACGACCGCCAAGGAACTCGGCTCGCGCAACGTGCGCTGCAACGCCGTCGCGCCGGGCTTCATCCAGTCGAAGATGACCGACGTGCTCTCCGACGAGGTGAAGAAGGCCTACATGGAAACGATCCCCCTGCGCCGCTTCGGAACGGCCGAGGACATCGCCAAGTGCGTCGCCTTCCTCGCGGGGCCCGATGCCTCCTACATCACGGGGCAGATCATATCCGTCAATGGCGGCATGATTGGCTGATTTTTGCCACGTTATAAAACGCATGACATTCCCTCTTGCGCTTTGGGCGTGGATTTAGTATACTAACTTCGTTGCAACCATTCAAGGAGAAAACAAAATGGCAGGTAAGCTTGAAGACCGCGTGAAAGAGATTATCGTTGATCAGCTCGGCGTCAATGCGGAGCAGGTCAATCTGGAGGCGTCGTTCATCGACGACTTGGGCGCGGATTCGCTCGACTCCGTCGAGCTCATCATGGCTTTTGAGGAGGAGTTCGGTGCGGCGATTCCCGAAGAGGACGCCGAGAAGCTCACGCACGTGGGCAAGGTCATCGACTACCTCAAGAGCAAGGGTTACGGCGACGACGGTTCGGCGCCGGCCAAGTAAGAAGCAACGAACATCCGTTCGGAGAGAAGGGGTAGGCTGGTGGCCGTATGGCCTGCGGCTTGCTCCTTCTCTTGTTATGTGTGCAGGGAATGAAGAACGAGCGTCCAAGCGAAGAGCTGAACAAGCGGAATGCGGCCTTTGACAACAAGCTGCGTCCCGGGCGTTTCACCGACTTCGTGGGCCAGCAGAAGATCCGCGACCGGCTTGAACTGGCGGTTCAGGCCGCGAAGGCGCGTGGGGACACGCTGGACCATGTGCTCTTCTCGGGGCCTCCGGGTCTTGGGAAGACGACGCTGTCGTACATTCTGGGCGACGCGATGGGCGTGCACGTGAAGACGACGAGCGGGCCCGTGCTCACCAAGCCGGCCGATCTCGCCGGGCTTCTGACCTCCCTGGAGGCGGGCGACATCGTGTTCATCGACGAGATCCACCGCATGGCGAAGACGGTGGAGGAGTATCTCTACTCGGCGATGGAGGACTTCGCGATCGACATTCTCATCGACCAGGGCCCGAACGCGCGCAGCGTGCGTCTCGAGCTGCCCCGCTTCACGCTCGTGGGCGCCACCACGCGCATTGGCCTCATCGCCGCGCCGCTGCGCGCCCGCTTTGGCCTCGTGAACCGGCTCAGCTACTACGCGCCGGCCGATCTCGCGGCGATCGTCACGCGCTCGGCGGGCAAGCTGGGCGTGGGCATCGACGCGGAGGGCGCGCTGGAGATCGCCGCCCGCGCGCGCGGCACGCCGCGCATCGCCAACAACCTCCTGCGGCGCGTGCGCGACTACGCCCAGATCCGCGCCGGCAACCACATCTCCAAGCAGGTCGCCATCGACTCCCTCTCGCTGCTCGAGATCGATCCCAATGGGCTCGACGAGATGGATCTCAAGATCCTCGAGACGATCTGCGTGAAGTTCGGCGGCGGGCCGGTGGGGCTTTCCACGATCGCCGTCAGCGTGGGCGAGGAACCGGATACGATCGAGGAGGCCTACGAACCCTTCCTGATCATGGAAGGCTACCTCGACCGCACGCAAAAGGGCCGCGTGGCCACGCCCCGCGCCTGGGAACGGCTGGGGCTCGCCCTGCCCCTCTCGCAGGGCACGTTGACCGGAAGATAGACCGGAAAAGGGACAGACAGACAAGAACGAAAAGGAAAAGAAGGAAGAAGAGACGATGATTGATCCGGCCTGGTTGAAGGCGCGCGCGGCCGACGTGCGGCGCGCCGATACATTTGATCCCGAGTTGTACCAGAAGTACAACGTCAAGCGCGGGCTGCGCAATGCGGACGGTACGGGCGTGCTCGTGGGCCTGACCACGATCGGCGCCGTGCATGGCTACGTGGTGAGCGAAGGCGAGAAGGAAGCCGTGCCGGGCCAGCTGTTCTATCGCGGCATCAACGTGGTGGATCTCGCCCGGAACTGCCAGGCCGAGGGCCGCTTCGGCTTCGAGGAATGCGCTTATCTGCTGCTCTTCGGCGAACTGCCCACGCGCGAAAAGCTCGCGGAATGGACGACCCTGCTCGCCGAGCACCGGCGCCTGCCGGACGGCTTCAAGGAGAAGGCGATCATCCGCGCGCCCGGCAAGGATCTCATGAACTCCCTTGCGCGCGCCGTGCTCACCGCCTACACCTACGACACCGCGCCCGACCTGCTCGACCTCGAGACGAACCTGCGCCAGGCCGTGGAGCTCATCGCGGGCTTCCCCACGATGGTCGCCTACGCCTACCAGGCCAAGGCCCACTACCATCTCGGCCATTCGCTCATGCTCCGCTATCCGGATCCGCTCAAGAGCACCGCCGAAAACTTCCTCGCCCTCATCCGCGAAGACGGCCAGTGCTCGCGCCTGGAGGCCGAGACGCTCGACCTTGCGCTCATTCTCCACGCCGAACACGGCGGCGGCAACAACTCGAGCTTCGTCACGCACGTGATCACCTCGTCGTTCTCCGACATGTACTCGACCATCGCCGCCGCCACGCTCTCGCTCAAGGGCAGCCGCCACGGCGGCGCCAACCTGCGCACGCGCCACCAGATGCTCGAAATGAAGAAGAACGTGCGCGACTGGACGAACGAAGGCGAAGTGGCCGACTACATCTCGAAGATCGTCCGCAAGGAGGCCGGCGACGGCACGGGCCTCGTCTACGGCCTCGGCCACGCGGTCTACACGATTTCCGATCCGCGCGCCGTGCTCCTGCGCGAACGGGCGCAGCAGCTCGCCGAAGTGACCGGCCGCCAGGACGAATTCGCGCTCTACAACGCCGTCGAACGCCTCGGGCCGGACGTCATCAAGAGCGTCCACCCCGGCGCGAAGGACGTCTGCGCGAACGTGGATCTCTACTCGGGCTTCGTCTACGACATGCTCGGCATCCCGCACGACCTCTACACGCCCCTCTTCGCGGTGAGCCGCGTGGTGGGCTGGTGTGCGCACCGCATGGAGGAACTCGACAACGGCGGCCCCATCATCCGGCCCGCCTACAAGCCGATCTTCGCGCACAACGACTACGTGCCGCTCGCCGCGCGCAAGTAGGCGCGCGGCGGTGGCGAATCGGGAGGACGAGGACATGGCGGACGAAGTCGTTTCGCTTCTTCAGTGGCAGCGGCGCTTCCCGGAGGGGAAGGTGCCGGAGGCGCGGGCGCGCGCGGCGCTCCACCAGCTGGTGGCGGCGCTGCATCGCGTCCACTACGAATCGCCCTGCCACCGCGACATCGTGCCCGCCACGATCCGGGTGACCACGCGCGACGACGGCACGGAAACGTTCGACGTGCCCGAGCTCGCCTGCGTGGCGGAGAACCACGGCGAACCCGGCGCGCGCCGCTATCTCGCCCCCGAACAGTGGTGGGGCGCGCGGCAGAACACCGCCACCGACCAGTACGCGCTCGCCGTCCTCTTCATCGAACTCGTCACGGGCGCGGTGCCGTTTGCGGACGCCTTCGCGACGGAGGACGAGACGGTGATGCGCACGGCGGTGTGCAACCGCCCGGCGCAGGTGCCGGCGGACTGTCCCCGGCGCGACGTGCTGCTGCGCGCGCTCGAGAAGGATCCGCGCAGCCGCTATCCCTCGTGCTCGGCGTTCCGCGACGCGCTCGAGGGGAAGGAACCGCCGCAGGACGAGACCGCAGACGAGACGGGCGAGCCGCATCACCATCACCATCATCACCACCATCACCATCAACCGCCGGCGGCGCCGCCGAAGGCGAAGAAGAACGTTCCGTGGGGCGCCCTGTTGCTGCTCGTGGCGCTCGGCGCGGGCGTGGGCGTGTGGGGCGCGCGCGAAGGCTGGTGGAAGAGCCTGGCGAACCGTCTGGACGGCGACGGCGCGCGCGAGCGGACGAAGCAGCTGGAGACCATGCGGAAACTGCGCGCGCAGGAGGAGGCGGCGGCGGCCCGCGAACGCGAGGCGCAGCTCACCGCCCTCCGCGCGGAGATCACGCGCCAGGAAGCGGCGGCGAAACAGGCGCTGGCGGACTACCAGAAGTTTCTCGAGGCGGGTGGCACGGCCGTGCTCGCCGTGCGACGCGACACGCTCGACGTGGCGCGCAGGACGGCGCAGGACGACCTGAAGGCGCGGGAGGCGGAACTCGCCGCGGCAAACAAGCTCGCCCAGGCGATGGCCGCGCTGAAGGTGCAGGCCACGGCATACGGCAGCGTGGCGAAGGACATTCCGGAGACGCATCCCGTGGCCGCGGCGTACAAGACGCTGGCGGACGAGGCGGCGAAGCTGAGCGACCTGGAAGGCCAGTTCACCGAGAAGCATCCGACTCTTGTGGCGCAGCGCAAGACCGTGGAGGCGGCCTTCACGCGCTTCCGCAAGGCGATTGTCGCCGGCAACGACCAGGCGCAGGCCGCGTATGCCGCGAAGCAGACGGAACTCGCGCCGCTGCGCGCGAAGGCGGAGGAGGCGGAACGCGCCTACGAGGCCGCCGCGGGCGCCTGCGAGGTCGCGCGGCTCAAGGAGGCGGAACTGGCGCAGGCGCGCGAACGCGCCACCACGCGCCTCGCCGACCTTCGCCGCCGCGAACTCGACCTCGCCTTCGGCGGCGGCACCGAAAAATAGGCGAATTGTCTCATGAAAGAAACCGACATGAACATCATGCGCGCGGAATTGATCGATCTGAAGACATGCGGGGTGAACCTGCTGGGGTATTTGTCGTCGTCCATTGGACGCAAGCAGACGCTCGGCGCGGCCGGCGCGGCGCTCGTGCTGTTCCTCGCCGGGCACGCGGCGGGGAACCTCGCGCTGCTCAATCCGGATCCGGCGGCGGCGCAGGCCGCCTACAACGCCTACTGCCAGTTCCTCACGGGCATGAAGCCGCTGATCTGGATCGTGGAGGCGGGGCTGGCGGCGATCCTGCTCGTGCACGTGGCGCTCGCGCTCGCGCTGCGGGCGCGGAACCGGCGCGCGCGCGGCGGCGGGGCGCGCTACGCGGTTACGCACCACGCGGGTTCCGCCACGCCCGCGGCCTACACGATGTTCGCCACGGGCGCGCTCGTGTTCGCGTTTCTCGTGCAGCATCTCGCGTTCTTCAAGTTCGGCACGTGGTATCTCTACCGCGACGCCGAAGGGCGCCTCATCCGCGACATGTGGCTGACCGCCGCCGAGACGTTCGCGCAGCCCGGCTGGACGGTGCTCTACGTGGTGG
>CAVGKN010000069.1:0-5752 GCA_963629855.1 Lachnospiraceae bacterium | reverse complement strand
TTTTTGTCCCATTCAGCCCCGTATGGCAAGAGCAGAGTCTTTTAATGCGTCGGCCGTACGCCTAGATGTCGAGCACGTAGCACACCACGGCGAGAAGGCCGTCCGAAACGGCGATGGCCACGATGCCGCCCACCACGGCGGCGGTGGCCGCGGCGCCTACGCCGTCGGCGGTGTTGCGCGTGCGCAGGCCGCAGGCGCAGCCGATCATGCCCACGAGGAAGCCGAAGAGCACCGACTTGCCGAGGCCGATCGAAATGCCGAGGCACGTCGACGACGAGATCACGTGGTTCCAGTAGACGACGCCGGGCACGCCCATGAGCTGCAGCACGATGAGGCCGCCGAGCAGACCCGCCAGTTCCGCGAAGATCGTCAGGAGCGGCATGGCGCACGCCGCCGCAAGCACGCGCGGCAGCACGAGGAAGCGCACGGGCGGCAGACCGAACGTCGTGAGCGCGTCGAGCTCCTCGTCCACCTTCATCGTGCCGATCTCCGCCGCGAACGCGCTGCCGGAGCGGCCCGCGAGAATGATCGCCGTGATGAGCGGCCCGAGTTCGCGGAAGAGCCCGATCGCGATGAGATCCGCCACATACACCTCCACGCCGAACATGCGCAGCGACGCGGCGGACTCGAACGCGAGGATGAGTCCGAGCAGAAAGCCGATGAGCAGTGTGATCGGCAGCCCGTCGAAGCCCGCCTTTTGAAACGCGAACAGCGCGTCGCGCAGCCGGAAACGGCGTGGATGCACGATCATGCCGAGCGCGGTCACGCACGTTTCGCCGAGACACGCCAGATGTCCGTGTACGGATGCGCACGTGTCGCACGCCGCGCGCCCCAGCGACGCGAACGCGCCGGGTTTGCCCTTGTCGCTTGAATGGTCGCTCATGTCGTGTAGAGGTCGATGCGCCGGGCGCGGTAGGCCTCGTGCGCGTCGAGCCATGTGCGGAGCAGGTCGCTGATGCGGTGAGAGGTGATGGCGGAGCGGAGCGTGGCCGTGCCGGCGAGCTTGTCGAGCCAGGCGGCGCGCGCGTCCCGCATCAGGTCGCCTTCGTGGCTGCGCATGAGCGTGTTGAAGACGAGTGTACCGGCCGTGACGGGGTAGAACGCCTCCGGATTCTCGATGGAGAAGATGAGCCCGTCGAGAATTCGGTCCTTGTACGGGCCGCCCGCGGGGCGGTAGCGCAGCAGACGCGCGCCGACGCCGCAGGCGGGCAGGGCCTTGCGGACATCCTCGAAGAGACGCAGGGCGTCGAGCCAGGGCGCGCCGAGCACGCGGAAGGCGAAGGGGCCGTCGCGGTCGCAGTCGAGCGCGGGATAGGCTTCGGTGAAGACGGTGAGGGGATAGAGCGCGGCGCAGTCCCAGTTGCGGATGGAGGGCGAGGGCGGCGTGAAGTTCGGCCAGGGCCCGCGCACGGCGTGGGACCAGTCCTTCATCTTGATCACGGTGAGGTCGATGTCGAGGTTGCCTGCGCGCGCGATGTAGGTGGCGCACTCGCCGGGCGTCATGCCGTGGCAGAGAGGCACGTCGAGCGGGGCGACGAACGAGGAGAACGCGGCCTCGCGCAGGGGCCCGTCCACGACGCCGCCGAGCGGAATCGGGCGGTCAAGCACCGTGACGGGAATCTTGGCCACGGCGGCGGCCTCGAGCATGTTCTTGAGCGTGGCGAGGTAGGTGTAGCAGCGCACGCCGATGTCCTGCAGATCCACGACGATGCGCTTGAGCCCATCGAACATCTCGGGGCTGGGGCGGCGCGAGGCGCCGTAGAGCGAGTAGACGGGGATGCGCCAGTAGGGGTGGACTTCGCTTGTCGTCTTTTCGCCGGCGGTGGCGAGGCCGTACCAGCCGTGTTCCGGCGAGAAGAGGCACTTCAGGCGATTGCCGAAGGTGCGCCGCAGAAGACTCGCCGTGGGCGTGGACTGCTGCGAGAGAAGGCCGAACGGCGCGGGGGCACACGCGGCGAGATGCTGGATGAGCGCGGACGTGTCGATCATGGGCGTGGACCTCTTTCAAGCGCGACGCGCAGCGAGGCGACGACGCGGGCGGTGTTGGCGACCGAGGGGTCGCCGGGGGGATCGGCGTTGACGAGCGCGTCCGACGCGGTGGCGTGCAGCCACACGGCGGCGGAGGCGGCGAGGAAGGGATCGTCCGCGGCGTTTTTCGCGAGGTAGGCCCAGCGCGCGGCGAGGATGCCGGTGAGCAGATCGCCCATGCCGCCAAGGGCCATGAAGGGATTGCCGGCCTCGCAGGTGAAGACGTCGTCGCGGCCGGGCGCGGCCACGAGCGTGTGGTGCCCCTTGAGCACGACGACGGCGTGGTAGCGCGCCACGAGGCGGCGCACGGCGCCGAGACGGTCGCGCTGGACGTCGGCCGGCGCGCACGCGAGCAGGCGCGCGGCTTCGCCGGCGTGGGGCGTGAGCACGAAGGCCTGGCCGTCCTGCACGACGGGCGGCGGGTCGGGCTTCTGCGCATACCACTTGGCGAGCAGCGTGAGCGCGTCCGCGTCGAGCACGAAGCGGCCCGCGCTGCCGGAGAGCAGGCGCGAGAGGAGCAGTTCGGAGGTCTGCGACGTGCCCAGCCCCATGCCGATGGCCATGACGTCCGCCTTGGGCGGCACGCAGGCGGGCGTCTGCTTGGTGAAGGTGGCTTCGGGCAGCAGCGTGCCCGCGGCAAGGCGCGAGGCGTCGGGCACCACGAGCTGCACGAGGCCGGCGCCGGCGGCGCGCGCGCCCAGACCCGCGATCACGGGCGCGTGGATGTAGTGCGTCGAGCCGCCGACCAGCGTGACCGTGCCGGCCGCGTACTTGTGGAAGTCCACCGGGCGCTTCGGGAACGCGCCCGCAAGTTGTGTTGGGAGGTTCATGTGCACACAGTATACCACATCGCGGCGGCCGCGACGCGTCCGGTGAAACTTTTTGACGATTTTCGCGGAGAACCCCTTGCGCAGAGGGCGAAATTTCGGTATACTGTTTGCCGTTTTTCACCATGGCGAGAGTAGCTCAATTGGTAGAGCATCAGATTGTGGATCTGAGGGTTGCGGGATCGTGCCCCGTCTCTTGCCCCAAGACAACCGTCCCGACCGGGGCGGTTTTCTGGTATCAAGGAGACGAGACGCGATGGACGACAAGAAACTTCAAGAGCAGTATCTGCGGCGCATTCTCAATTCGAAGGTCTACGATGTCGCGATCGAGAGCCCGCTGGAGGAGATGGCGGCGCTGTCGCGCAAGCTGGGGAACCACTTCCTGCTGAAGCGCGAAGACCTGCAGAGCGTCCATTCGTTCAAGATCCGCGGCGCCTACAACAAGATGGCGCAGCTGCCGCGCGCGGCGCTCGACAAGGGCGTGCTCGCGGCCTCGGCGGGCAACCACGCGCAGGGCGTGGCGCTGAGCGCGAAGCAGCTCGGCTGCAAGGCCACGATCGTGATGCCCGTGACCACGCCGGAAATCAAGGTCTCCGCCGTGAAGGGCTACGGCGCCTCGGTGGTGCTCGCCGGCGATTCGTATTCGGACGCGGCGGCGGAGGCCGCGCGCCTCGTCAAGGAGAAGAACCTCACGTTCATCCCGCCGTACGACGACCCCGACGTGATCGCGGGTCAGGGCACGGTGGCGATGGAGATCCTGCGCCAGCGGCCGGGCGCGCTCGACGCCGTGTTCGTGCCCGTGGGCGGCGGCGGCTTCGCGGCCGGCGTGGCCGTCTACATCAAGGCCGTGCGCCCGGGCGTGAAGGTCTTCGGCGTGGAGCCCGTCGATTCCGACTGCATGGATCGCTCGATCAAGGCCGGCCGGCGCGTGGAGCTCGCCGAGGTGGGCCTCTTCGCGGATGGCGTGGCGGTCAAGAAGCCCGGCAAGATCACCTTCGACCTCTGCCGCCGCTTCCTTGACGGCATCGTCCGCGTCTCCACCGACGAGACGTGCGCCGCGATCAAGGACATCTTCGAGGCCACGCGCGCGATCTGCGAGCCCGCCGGCGCGCTCGCCCTCGCCGCCGCCAAGCAGTACGCCGCGAAGAAGGGCGTTTCGGGCGAAACCTACGCCTGCATCATCTCCGGCGCGAACATGAACTTCGACCGCATTCGCTTCGTCTCGGAGCAGACCGAGATCGGCGAACAGCGCGAGGCGATCCTCGAGTGCCGCATCCCCGAGGACCGCGGCGCGTTCAAGGCGTTCATCCGCCAGATCGGCCGCCGCAGCGTGACGGAGTTCAACTACCGCTACTTCGACCCGAGCAAGGCCTACGTGTTCGTGGGCATCTCCGTGGCGGACCGCGCGGAGACGAAGCGCATCGTGGCGCAGCTGACCGCCGCGAAGATCGGCACGATCGACCTTTCCGACGACGCGCTCGCCAAGGAGCACATCCGCCACATGGTCGGCGGCCACACGCGCGGCATCCACGACGAGGTCGTCTACACGTTCGAGTTCCCGGAACGTCCGGGCGCGCTGCTGGACTTCCTCGAGGCGATTTCCACGCGCTGGAACATCACGCTCTTCCATTACCGCAATCACGGCGCGGACCACGGCAAGGTGCTCGTGGGCCTGCAGGTGCCGGAGAAGGAGCGCGCGGCGTTCACGAAGGTGCTGCGCGCGCTGGGCTACGCCTTCCGCGACGTGTCGCGCAATCCGGCCTACCGCCTCTTCCTCGGCAACCGCGACTAGGGAGGCCCCGCCATGACGACGACGACGACGGGCGTGGAAGGCGTGACGGCGAGCGCCGGCGTGGACGACACGTGGGCGCTTGCGCGGACGTTCGCGGCGGCGCTGAAGCCGGGCGACGTGGTGTGCCTGGAAGGGGATCTCGGCGCGGGCAAGACCACGTTCACGCAGGGCCTGGCCGCGCATCTGGGCGCCAAGCGCGCCGTGACGAGTCCCACGTTCTGCCTCGTGGTCGAGCATCCCACGGAGCGCTTTCTGCTCGTGCACATGGATCTCTACCGCCTGCACGACGCGGATGACGTGCTCGCGATCGGCTGGGAGGACTATCTCGCGCGCGGGGCGGTGCTCTTCGTGGAGTGGCCTGACCGCGCGGGCGACCTCATCCCCGCGGACGCCTGGCACGTCACGTTCACGCACGGCGCGGGCGAGGACGAGCGCACGATCGCGATTCGGCGCGGCTGAACGAGTTCCGATGAACCTTTCGTCTTCTGCCGGCGTTTAAAGTCAAGATGCAAAATTTCAGACAAGGAGAACATCTCATGGATGCGGCATTGAAGGCGACGGGCGTTGGCCATGCCTATGGCACGGGCGGGACGCGGGTGGACGTGTTGAAGAACTTTTCGCTCGAGCTGGCGCCGGGCGCGTTCGAGGTCCTGATGGGGCCGAGCGGCAGCGGAAAGTCCACGTTCCTGCATCTGGCGGCGGGGCTGCTCGCCTGCCGTGAAGGTACGATCGCCGTGGGCGGCACGACCGTTACGGCGCTGTCGGACAGCGCGGCCGCGAAGTTCCGCCGCCGTCACGTGGGCGTGGTGTTCCAGAGCTTCAACCTGATCGACACGCTCACGGTCGCGGAGAACGTGCTGCTGCCCGTGCGCCTCGACCACGGCCGACCCGACCGCGCGCGCCTCGCCGCGCTGCTCGACACGCTCGGCCTCGCCGCGAAGGCGACGCGCCGGCCCACCGAGCTCTCCGGCGGCGAGCGCCAGCGCGTGGCCATTGCCCGCGCCCTCTTCGCCGAGCCGGACGTCCTCCTTGCCGACGAGCCCACGGGCAATCTCGACGTGGTCGCGGCGAAGGGCATTTGCGAACTGCTCCGTACGCTCAACGC
>CAVGKN010000068.1:0-5870 GCA_963629855.1 Lachnospiraceae bacterium | reverse complement strand
GCAGTTCTCGGTCACGCTGTCGGCGGCCGTGTGCTTCTCGACGGTGTGCGCGCTCACGCTCGCGCCGGCGCTGTGCTCGCTGCTGCTGCGCGAGGCGCGGCCGTTCAAGCACGGCCCGATCGCGTGGTTCAACTGGGGCGTGGAGAAGTTCAAGGGCTTCTTCGTGGCGTGCGCGAAGTGGCTGGCGCGGCGTATCTTTCTCGCGTTCATCCTGCTCGTGCTCACGATCCTGCTGACGGTGCAGATGTTCAAGACCTCCGAGACCTCGTTCCTGCCGGAAGAGGACCAGCGCGTGGTGTTCGTGTCGATGTCCATGCCGGAAGGCACGGCGCGCGACCGCACGCGCGATGTGGCTCTGCGCGCGGTGGAGATGCTGCGCAAGGTGCCGGAGGTGAAGAGCGCGCTCGACATCGTCGGCTGGGGCATGATCGGCGGCCGCGGCGAATCGCAGGCCACGCTGATCGTCGACCTGCAGGACTGGTCGCTGCGCCAGCGTCCCGACCAGAGCGCGTCCGCCCTCGTGGCGAAGTTCCAGCAGATGCTCAAGGCGATTCCGGAGCCGGAGTGGCAGGTGTTCGCGCCGCCGGCGATTCCGGGCCTCGGCAATTCCAACGGCATCGTCTTCCATCTGCAGAACAAGACGGACTCCGATCCGCTGCTCGTGGACAGCGTGAAGAAGATGGTGCTGCAGAAGCTCAATCAGAATCCGCACGTGCTCGCCGCGTTCGCCGGCTTCAACGCCGAGACGCCGCAGCTGCACTTCAACCTCGACCGCGACAAGGCCGAGATGTTCCACGTGCCGGTCTCCACGATCTACTCCACGCTGCAGAACTACCTCGGCTCGCGCTACGTGAACGACGTGAACCTCGGCACGCAGGTGAACCGCGTGACGGTGTGCGCCGACCAGGCCGACCGCAAGAACCCTGAGGACGTGGCGCGGCTTTACGTGCGTTCCACCACGGGCGCGATGGTGCCCGTGGGCGCGCTCGGCACGCTTGAGCGCAAGCTCGGTCCGCGCACGGTCTACACGCGCGACCGCTACGTGGGCTGCGGCGTGGTCGTGCTGCCCGCGCCGGGCGTCGCCTCCGGCACGGTCATGCGCGAGGTGGCGGAGTTCCTGCGCGCGGAGCTGCCGGACGGCTTCGACTTCTCGTGGTCCTCGCTCTCCTACCAGGAGGCGAAGAACGAGGGCAGCGCGGCGCCGCTGATCGCGCTCGCGATTCTCTTCGGCTACCTGTTCCTCGTGGCGCAGTACGAGTCGTGGACGATTCCGCTGCCGGTGATGCTCTCGATCTTCGTGGCCGTGTTCGGCGCGCTGCTCGGCATGAAGTACTTCGGCATCTGGATGACGGGTTCGCCGTATCCGCTCTCGATCTACGCGCAGCTCGGCCTCGTGCTGCTCGTGGGCCTCGCCTCGAAGAACGCGATTCTGCTCGTGGAGTTCGCCAAGGACAAGCACGAGATCGAGAACTACTCGATCGTGGACGCGGCCGGTTCGGCGGCGGGCGAGCGTCTGCGCGCCATTCTGATGACGGCGCTCACCACGCTGCTCGGCACGCTGCCGATGATGATCGCCACGGGCGCGGGCGCGGCGAGCCGCAACCACCTCGGCACCACGGAGTTCTGGGGCATGGCGGCGTCGGTCGCGTTCGGCATCCTGCTGGTGCCGGGCCTCTACGCCCTGTGCCAGACGTGGCGCGAGCGCGTGAAGCGCGCCGCCGCCTACGTCTCCGCACGGGGCGCGCGCCGGCGCGAGCTCAAGGACCGCGCCAAGGCCGCCCAGGAGGCGAAGAAGGCCTAGGGGCTACACGGACGCCCCGAGTTTTGGTATGCTATGCGCTTCCCTGCGCAGAAAAGGAATCGACGAAAGATGAAGACTGAACAGAAGTGGATGACGCGCGCGCTCTCGGCGGCGGCCCTCGCGCTGCTAGCCGGATGCGGCATGTGGGCCGTGGGCCCCGACTATGAGGAACCGACGATTGCCGCGCCCGACGCCGCGGCGCCCGACGCCGGCTACCCCACCACGAACCGCACGGAGACGGGCGAGTTCGCGGCGGCCGACGCCGACGCCGACCCGCGCCAGAAGATCACGGGCGAGACGATCCGCGCTTGGTGGAACCAGTTCGACGACGCCGTGCTCACGAACCTCGTGGCCTCCGCCCTCACGAACAACCTCTCGTTCCAGATGGCGCAGGAACGCCTTGTGCAGGCGCGCTGGGCCCTCGTGGGCAGCGCCTCCGCCTTCCTGCCGAAGGTGACGATGGATGGCACGTACACGCGCTCGGGCGCGCACCGCTACAACACGTCGCGCGCCTCCGCCGGCACGAACGCCCATGCCGACCGCTGGGCGAGCGGCTTCGACGCGGCGTGGGAAATCGACATCTTCGGCGGCGTGCGCCGTTCGTACGAGGCGGCCGACGCCTCGCTCGCGGCGGCCGAGTGCTCGCTCGAGGATGCCTGGGTGTCGCTCACCTCCGAAATCGGGCGCGAGTACATCACGATGCGCACCACGCAGGAGCGTCTGCGCGTGGCGCGGGCGAACCTCAAGCTGCAGAGCGAGACGTACGACATCCTCAAGAGCCGCCTCGACAGCGGCATCGGCGACGAGCTCGCCGTCAACCAGGCCAAGTACAACGTGGAGCAGACGCGGGCGACGATCCCGACCCTGCTCGCGGCGGAGGAGCAGTGCATGAACGCGCTCGCGATCCTCTCCGGCACGATGCCGGGCGCGCTGCACGCGCTGCTGAGCCCGCTGCCCGCGCGCGACTGGCTCGTGGCGCCGCAGCGCCTCGAGTCGATCCCGCTCGACGTGATGCGCGGTCGGCCCGACGTGCGCGCCGCCGAGCGCAAACTCGCCGCGCAGGTCGCCTCCGTGGGCATCGCCAAGGCCATGCTGCTGCCGAAGTTCTACATCAACGGCTCCATCGGCCTCGACAGCGTCACGGCGCACCGCTTCTTCAACCGCCAGGCGTTCCTCGGCTCCATCGGCCCGAGCTTCAGCTGGCCGATCTTCCAGGGCGGCAACCTGCTCGCCAACCTGAAGACCGAGGAGTCCAAGATGAACGAGGCGGCCTACAATTACGAGCTCGCCGTGCAGACCGCCTACCGCGAAACGCGCGACGCCTACAGCGCCTACACGCAGGAGTACCACCGCTACCAGTCCCTGCAGGGCGCCGTGAAGGCCGCCACCGACGCGGTCAACATCTCGCAGGATCTGTACAAGAACGGCCTTGCGGACTTCAACAACGTGCTCGACGCGCAGCGCTCGCTGCTCACGCTGGAGGAGTCCTTCACCGTCAGCCGCGGCAACATCACGCTCAACCTGATCGCCCTCTACAAGGCGCTTGGCGGCGGCATTGCTCCGTAGTCAGCGCCGCACGACCACGGTGCGCGCGGCGTCGGCGGTGGCGCGGCGGTTCCACTCGGCGAGAAGAGCCTGGTAGGACGGCCCGAACCATTCCGCCCTCGCGCGCGCCACGCGGCGGCGCACCGTCACGTGCAGCCGCCCGCCCTCGATGCGGTGCGAGACCTCGTGACGCAGCCACACGTCGTCCGGGTCGCGCGGATTGCGGATTTGGAACGATTCGGGCAGACGCTCGATCGCCGTGTAGCCGGCGGGGAAGACGATTTCGTAGACGTCCTCGACCTCGTCCTTGCCCATGACGGCGAGCGGCGTGCGGCGGATGCGTCCTTCCACGTCGAAGGGCTTCGCCGTGAAGTCGGGGATCTCGACCGATAGCAGATCGCCGCGCGCATTGGCATACCCCTCGGAATAGGCGTGGAACGACACGGCGAACGGATAGCCCGTCACGTCGATTTCAAGCTCGCCCGTGGCCGTGGCGTTGGGCGCCAGCGCGCTGAGCAGTTTCTGGTGGAAGCGCTGACGCCGCTCGGGCAGCATCTCGGCGAACGAACGCCGCAGCCCGCCCACGCCCGCGCCGTAGGTCGTGTTCGTGATGTCGAAGTCGACCGCCCCGTTTTCGCGGATCTCCATGCGGCAGGTGTTGAAGTCGCGGGGCAGTTGACAGTTGGTAGTTGGTAGTTGAGAGTTGGTAGAGGGGAGTTGGAAGTTGGGAGAGGGAAGGATCTGGCCGAAGGTGTCGGTGGCGGGATCGTAGAAGGAGTCGCCGAAATGGGCGCTGGCCTCGGGCGGTGTGTACTCGTTTTCAGTCCCCACCCAGAACACGTCGTCGTCGGGCCAGAAGGGAAGCCCGCGGAGAAGCGGCAGCCCGTGGCGCCACGTGGCGCGGATCACGAGCGTGCCGAACGTGCACGGGCGCGGCGTGGCGCGGCGCTCGGCTTCGCTGAGGTGGATGCCGTGCGCGTCGTCCGCCGTCAGCACGAAGGCGCAGTCGAAGCCTGCTTTCTCCAGGAGCGCGTAGAGAAGGTTCATGCGGTCGGCGTGCGAGCCGTAGCCCTCGGCGAGCACGGTTGCCGGTGGCGTGAACGCGCGGTCGAACGGCAGCTCGAAGAGTCCAGGCCCGACCGTGCGCACGCCGCGCAGCGCCGTGCGGATCGCCGTGATGCGCGCGGCGGGAGTGTCTCCCGCGTACGCGGACACGCGGAGCTGCCCACAGTCGCTCTTTCGCGCTGCGGCGAGCGCGTCGAGGAGGGCGCGGCCCTGCGCGCGCCAGTCGGAAAACGACACGTTCACGGTGGGGCGCCAGAAGAGCGCGGGCGCGTGCGACGGTTCGTCGGGCACGCGCAGTGGATGGCGCAGAAGCCACGTCATCGTGCGCGCGCCGGCGGCATTCGTCGTCACGGTGGCGGCGGGCACGCGCCGTGCGTCGATGCGCGGTTCGAGCCCGGCGGGCATGTGCAGTTCGAGGCACTCCACGTCCACGGGGTCGCGTCCGCCAAACGTATACGCGAACGCCTCGGCCACGGGCGCGTTTGTGACGGTGCGCGCCACGACGGTGCGCACCACGCTGCCGATCTCCACGCCTGGTAGGTTCGCCACAATCAGCTTGGAGGCGGGGTAGCGCGGCGCACGCGCCGCCCAGCCGCAGTCGAGCACATTGACTTCATGCGGCGCCACGCTGAACACGCGGCCGTTTCGGTTGGAGACCGTGGCGGAGACGAGTTCGATCCGGCGCGTGCACGGCGCATAGCCGAATGAAAGCTCGCTCGTCGTCTGCTTGCCGTGCACGGTGAGGATTTCGCGTTCCACGATGTTGGTCTCCACCCACGCGGTGGGCGAGAGATAGTGCGTGATCGTGGTGTCCTCGCGCACGTGGGTGTGTGCGCCGAGGTCTTCGCCGCAGGAGGCGAAACGCGCGACTTCGCGCTCGGCGCAGGCGGCCTCCTGGCGCGCGTGGCGCACGCCGGCGTAGGCGGCGGCGGCGATGTTGACGTCGCCCACGCGCAGTGCGCGGCGCACGGTGAGCAGTCCGTTTGTGCAGGCGACCGTGCGCGTGAAGGCGTAGGCGTTCGTGGCGGTGATCTGCACGGGCGCGGGCAGGTCGCGCGGTGCGCCCACGTTGCCGCAGAGCGACAGGCGCACGGTCTCCTCCGTGGCGGCCGTGCACGGCAGCACGAGCGGGAAGCGGCGCGTCTCGAGCGCCAGGTTCTCATCGAGAATGCCGCCCGCCACGCCGAAGCCCTGCGAGAGGAACGGCAGGGCGAGTGCGTCGCGTGTACGCCCGGCGAGGCGCGCGCCCGGCAGGCGCGTGACAGTCGTTGCCGTGAGCGGCGTCTCGGTGTCGTTCATGTCGTCGGGCGTGACGGTGAAGGAGATGAGTTCGATGTCGGGCACGGCGCGGCGCCAGGCGTCCTCGAACCAGCGCCGGCGCTGCAGGGGCGTCCTCTTGCGCAGCGCATGCCGGGCCGCGGTGTCGTTGATGCCGCCGAAGGCGAGCTGCGTGGTGAGC
>CAVGKN010000067.1:0-5954 GCA_963629855.1 Lachnospiraceae bacterium | reverse complement strand
CTCATCGAGAGCGAGATGGTCTGGATGCGGGCGATCGGCGACTGGCTGGCCGACCAGGGCCACAAGCTCTCGATCGACGAGCTCGCGCCGCTCGTGATCGGCCGGCGCTGGACGGACGTGCACGCCGCCGTGCGCGCCCGGTTCCCGGACGTGGTGCGCCAGACCGCCGCCGAGGCCGCGAAGACGGTGCGTCCCTACTTCAATCGCCTCGTCACCAATCCCGCCACGCTCGTCATTCCCGGTTCCGTCGCGTTTCTCAAGAAGGTCGCGAAGATCGCGCCGTGCGTGATTGTCTCCGGTTCGCCGCATGCGGACGTGCAGCGCGCCGCCGAGTTCTGCGGCGTGGCGTCGCTGTTGAAGTTCGTGCTCGGCGAGGAGGACTACGCGCGCGGCAAGCCCGCGCCGGACGGCTTCCTGCGCGCGGCCGAGCTGCTCGACGTCGATGCGAGCGAATGCGTGGTGGTGGAGGATTCCACCGCCGGCGTCGCCGCCGGGCGCGCGGCCGGCATGCACGTGATCGGCCTCGCGCGCAATCAGATCGTGCCGCAGAACTTCGCCGGAACCGAATGGCTCGTGCACGACCTTTCCGAGTTCGACGTCGAGGCCGTCTTCGGCGACGAGGAGCGCGGTCTCAAGGAAAGCGTGCAGGTCATCCTGCAGAACTCCATGCAGAAAGTCGGCAGCGTCGTCAAGAAAATCAGCACTCAGCACTCAGCACCAAGCACCAAGCACTAAGCACCAAGCACTCAGCACCAAGCACTCAGCACCAAGCACCAAGCACCAAGCACTCATGTACACACTTCTTCTCAGCGCCCTCCTGGGCCTTTGCGTTGGGCTCGCCTTCTATTTCGGCGACATCTTCGGCTATGGCTGGAGCACGTTCTTCGGCGTGCTCTCGTTCGGTCTCGGCAACATGGTCGCCGGCTTCATGATCCAGAAGAAGGTCAAGGCTGCCATGGCCGCGGTGGAGGGCGTGATGCGCGCGGGCCAGAAGCGCATGCAGGCGAAGATGGCCCGCTGGCAGATGCGGCCGCCCAGCTCCATCCGCGAGGCGCAGATCGAAATGATGAAGGACCAGAAGGTCATTGTGGCCGACGCCCTCGCCGCCACGGAGCCGCTGCATCGCTTCGACCGCTGGGTGCCGCTCATGAAGCGCCAGATCGCCACCGCCCAGTTCCAGCTCTACTGGATGATCAAGGACTTCAAGAAGGTGGACGAGCTCATGCCCAAGGCGCTTTTCGTGGATCCCACGATGACGGCGATGAAGCTCGCGCGCCTCTACATGACCAACGCCTCCACCGACGAGATGGAGAAGGTCTACGAGAAGGGCGCGCACCGCCTGCGCTACAACCAGAACGCGCTGCTCGCGGCCACGTGGTCGTGGATCCTCGTGCAGCGCAAGGAAATCGACAAGGCGTTCAAGGCGCTCAACCACGCGCTCGAGAAGAGCGACAACGAGACGCTCAAGGCCAACCGCGAGCATCTCGCCAACAACCGCGTGGCGCACTTCACGAACACCGGGTTCGGTGACCCGTGGTACGCGTTGCAGCTCGAAGAGCCGAAGATCCACCAGCCGCGGCAGCGCATGCAGTGGCGCTAGAACCGAACGAGAAGAGAAAGGAGACACGCCGCCATGGAAGCGAAAGACGTCAAGAAGGCCGTTGTGCTGGCCGCGGGGCTCGGCACGCGTCTGCGTCCGCTCACGCTCACGCGCCCGAAGCCGCTGCTGCCGATGTGGGGCGTGCCGATGCTCGAGCGCATTCTCGCGCTGCTGGAATCGTGGGGCGTGGAGGAGATCGCCGTCAACGCGCACTGGCAGGCGGAGAAGATCCGCGAGTACGTGGCGAAGCGCAAGGGCGCGGCGCAGGTGCGCGTCTCCGAAGAACCGGAGATTCTCGGCACGGGCGGTGCGCTCAATCCGCTGCGCGGCTTTCTCGGCGCCGATCCGTTCTGGTTCGTGAACGGCGACATCGTGGCGGAAGGACTCGACCCGAAGCCCCTCGTGGCGGCCTATGAGGCGAGCGGCAAGTTCGCGGGCTGCTGGATGAGCGCGGCGTTCGGCCCGCGCACGATCGAGGCCGATCCCGCGGGGCATGTGTGCAATTGGGCGAGCGACGTGCCGGGCTGCGACGGCACCTACACCTACTGCGGCGTGGCGCTGCTCGGCCCGAAGATCCTCGACTTCGTGAAGCCCGACGGCTTCTCGACCATCGTCGAAGCCTATGACCGCGCGATCCGCGAGGCGGGGCTCATCGTGCGCGGCGCCGATCCCGACGACGCCTACTGGGCGGACTGCGGCACGCTCGAGAGCTATCTTGAGGCGCACGCCGCGCTCAATCCCGAACGCTTCGAGGAAAACCCGAACGTCCTCTTCCCGGGCGTGAAGCTGCTCGAATCCGCCGATCTCGCCGGCTGCGTCGTCACGGGCGGCCTCGTGGGCGGCGCGTTCGAGAAGACCGCCCTCGTGGGACTCGACCAGCTGGACGACGCGCGCCTCGCCGCGCTCGCCCGGGCGCTCGGCTGGCCCTGCGAGGACGTGGCCGCCGAATTCCTCGGCGCGCGCGGCAGCGACCGCGCCTTCTGGCGGCTCGTGCACGGCGACGACCGCGCGCTCGCGATCGTCTACGACGACGACGCGCGTCCCGAAAACGCCCGCTACGCGCACCATGCGCATCTGCTCGAGGCGGCGGGCGTGCCCGTGCCGCGCGTGCTCGCCGACCTGCCGGAGCACAAGGCGCTCGCGCTCGAGGATCTCGGCGCGGACTCCCTCGAGGCGCGCGCCGCCGACGCGAAGGGTGCGAAGCTCGTGGCGCTCTACACGCCCGTGGTCAAGGCCCTGCGCGCGCTCCACGAACAGGGCACTGAACACGCCCTGCGCGAAGACGCCGCCGCGCTCGAGCCCGCCTTCGGGCCCGATCTCTACGCCTGGGAGCGCGATCTCTTCGAGACCTACTGCGTGAAGGCGCGCTATGGCTACGACAAGCTGCCCGACGCCGTGCGCGCCGATCTCGAGACCGTGGCGGACGTCCTCGGGCGCCAGCGGCCCGTGCTCGTGCACCGCGACTGTCAGAGCTCGAACGTGCTCTATCGCGGCGACGCGCCCGTGTTCATCGACTTCCAGGGCATGCGCCTCGGCGCGGCCGCCTACGACCTCGCCTCGCTGCTCTACGACCCCTACGCGCCGCTCGACGAAAAGGCGCGTCTCGCCCTGGCGCGTCTCTACCCCGTGGAGAAGCTCGCCTTCGGCGCCGTGCAGCGGCTCGTGCAGGCGCTCGGCGCGTTCGGACGCCTCGAGTCCGTGGGGCAGCCGCGCTTCAACGCCTACATCCCGCGCGCGCTTTCCAATCTGCTCGCGGCGGCGGACGAGGCCGACCTCGACGCGCTCGGCGGCTTCGTGGAGGATCTCATCGCCAAGGAGGAGATCCGCCTCGGCCACTTCCACCATCACCATCACGACGAAGACGACGAGGACGCATGAAGCCCTCCGTCAAACAGCAGCTGCGCCGCATTCTCGCCGCGGCCACGCGGCGCGCGGACGGCGTCGCCACGCGCGCCATGGGGCGCGTGCGCCGCTTCCGCGCCTACGACGTGGGCGCGGATACCTTCGTGCTCGAGAAGGGCGTGTGGCTGCATCTCGACGCCCACGCCTCCGTGCTGCTCGTGGCGAAGAAGGATCTGCGCCACAACGGCGGCCCGGGCTACGTGATGACCGTGACCACGGGCAACCACTCCGTGGCCGCGCTGCCGCTGCTGCAGGGCCAGTTCTGGGATCTCTGCCGCCTCGCCGCCGCGCGCCGCAGCGAGCTCATGACCTACGGCATCCTCTGCGCCAACGTGGTGAACGGCAAGCTCGAGATCTCGCAGCGCGACGTGCCGTGCCGCCGCCTCGCCGCGGCGGACGACTGGCTCACGGGCGCGCTCGGCTTCGCGGCGGGCGACGTGGTGATGGTCGAGCGCAACGAGCAGACGCTCGAGCATTTCCGCGCGAGAGGCCAGGAGTGGCGCGTGAAGCCGCTCGCCTGGACGGAACGCGAGATGTCCGCGGCCCTCGCCGCGAGCCGCAAGCGCATTTCCACGACCATCCGCTACTACCACGGGTCGCGCGGCGTGCACTTCCTCTCCTACGCCGGGTTCCACGCGCTGTGCGAACAGGCGAAGACCGACTTCCCGGCGTTCCGCGACGGCCTGCACGAGCTCGTGAGCGTGTTCGAAGGCTACACCACGAACTTCCTGCGCCAGCCGAAGTACCACGGCCACCATGAGATCGAGCTCTTCGGCCTCAAGCGCGGCGTGGCGCTCGAACGCCTCGTGCCGGCGCTCGAACTGCTCATGGAGAAGATCGAGCTGCGCCGCCTCACCGAGGCCGAGGCCGCCGCGCGCGCGGCCGAGATCGACGCGCTCTACCGGTCGCTGCTCACGCGCCCCGAACTTGCGGACGACCATTCGAAGACGTTCGTGGAAATGCTCTACATGTACCTCACGGGCGAGATCTACTCCGTGATGGGCGAGGGCTCCACGCCCGCGTTCGACGACCGGCGCACGGCCCTGCCGGGGGCGCGTTTCGAGCGCGGCCGGCCCGTGTTCGATCCGCTGTGCGACGCGCGCAGCGAAGTGCTGCTTGCCAACCTGCGCGCGCTCGTGAGCCGCGACGAGTTCGTGGAATACGCGAACATCTACGAGGTGCGCACGCACGATGACGAGGCCGAGCTGCCCATCGGCCAGGGCACCACGCGCGAGGTCGTGTTCAAGACGAACCGCAGCCCGCTCACGACGGCGCTCGTGGAGAAGCGTCTGGCGAAGTCCGGCCTCGGCTACGGCAGCTACGTGCTGGCGCGCGCGCAGGGGTTCAAGAGCCTGGGCGTGTCGCTGCCCGACTACCGCCTGCTGCGCCGCCGGCCGCACGAGCGCCGTCACGACGACTTCTTCATTCGCTCGCGCTGCGAGGGCGAGCCGCTCGCCGACATTCCGCAGTCCTCCTACCAGCTCGCCGGCGAATTCGGCGGCGCGGAGGCCGGCGAGGATCCGCAGGTCGTGCTCGCGCTCGCCACGCTCATGGGCGACGCCGCCGCGCAGAATCTCGTGATGAAGAAGTTCGACCCCGACACGAAGACGCCGCGCTTCGACGTGGGCAAGGAGATCTACCGCTTCGGCTATGACATCAAGGCCGGGCGCCTACTGCCGCAGGGCGTCTCGTTCTGCTCCGTGCGCGGCTCGCTCGGCTGGCCCGACCTCTCCTTCACCGACCGCAACCTCGACGCGGTCAACTCCTTCTATCTCGCCTCCTACGCGAAGGCGCTCGCGGACTTCGCCGGGCGGCATCCCGTGTGCGCGCTCGCGGAGCTGGGCGAACGCTTCTTCGCGGGCTTCGAGTACCGGCTGCGCGCGATGGAGTGGGAGTTCACGATCCGCCGCGACGCCTTCGAGGACTTCGACCCCGGCCTGCCGCCGCGCTACGGCTTTCTGCCCAAGTGGCGCTTCGCGCTCTGGGCGCTCGAGCGCCACGTGCGCCGCATCGCGTCCCTGCACGTGCGCTTCTTCAAGTTCCTCGAGCACCCGAACGAGGAGATCCGCGTGCCCAGCGCCGACGTCAGCGCGCTCGAGGACGTCAACGCCGCCAGCGTGCTCAGCGCCCTCGACGACCTCGAGCTCCACTTCATCTAGGTCGGCCGTAGCGCCCTCCCGAGCTTACTTGGCTTTGATCGCGGGCGAGGCCGGCAAGGCAAGCCGGAAGCCGATGTTGTAGGGACGATAGGAGGGCGAGCGGTCGTCGCGCCAGGCCGCACGGCAGCTGTAGGCGGGATCGTACCAGCCCCCGCCCCGGCGCACACGAGACGACCCCGTGGTCGTGTTCACCTCACCGCCAAACTTCGTGATGTTCGCCGTATACAAGTCGAGACAGAACTCCCACACGTTGCCGTGCATGTCGTAGAGCCCCCAGCTGTTCGGCGCGTAGG
>CAVGKN010000066.1:0-5977 GCA_963629855.1 Lachnospiraceae bacterium | reverse complement strand
ATCTGCGCGCTCGGCAACCGCGTCGCGCGCGTCTACCACGACACGATGACGGTCTAGAGCAGTTCCCGCAGCATCTTTCCGGGATCGGGCGCGCGCATGAACGTGGTGCCGATGAGGAAGCCGTCGGCGCCGGCGGCGCGGAGATTCAGCAGATCGTCGCGTGTGCGCAGACCGCTTTCGGCAATGCGCGTGACGCCCGTCGGGATGCGTCCAAGCAGCGCGGCCGTCACTGCGGGGTCGGTGTGGAACGTGCGCAGATTGCGGCAGTTCACGCCAATGAGCCGCGCCCCCGCGGCGACGGCGCGGTCGATTTCCTCCGCCGTGTGCGTCTCCACGAGCGCGGTGAGCCCGAGGTCGTGCGCGAGGGCAAGCAGATGCGCGAGCGTGGCGTCGTCGAGCGCGGCGACAATGAGCAGACAGGCGTCCGCCCCCGCCGCGCGCGCCGCCACGACCTGGTAGTCGGTCGTGAGGAAGTCCTTGTAGAGGAGCGGCGTCTCGACCGCCGCGCGCACGGCGCGCAGATACGCCTCGTCGCCGAGGAAGCGATGCGGCTCGCACAGCACGGAGATCGCCGCTGCGCCATTGGCTGCGTAGCCGCGCGCGAGCGCCACCGGATCGAAGTCCGGCCGGATGAGGCCTTCGGAAGGCGACGCCTTCTTGAGCTCGGCGATCACGTGGAGGCCGGGTTCGGCAAAGGCGGCGCGAAAGTCGCGCGGCGCGGGCAGAGCCTCGGCGCGCGCGCGCAAATCGGCGAGAGGCGTGCACCGCGCGGCCGCCTCGGCATCCGCCCGTCGCCGGGCGCAGAGTTCATCAAGAATGTCCATAACTGTTTTCCACTTACAAGAGGCACATACGTTACATCCCCACTTATAAAGATGTGGATTGAGCGCACTTGCCCTCACCGCTTGAGAGGATGCGCGTGAGGGAGGCGAGCTTGCGCTCGGGCGTGCTGCCGGTGGGATGCCCCACGAAGGCGACGGCGCGCGAGCCCTCGCGGTAGAAGAACGCGCGACCGTCGCGCATGTCGAGCCGGCTGATGCCGGCCTGGGCGCAGCACACGCGGAACGCGGCGAGCTTCATGAGACGCTCGGCCGCGCGCGGTAGGCGGCCGTAGCGGTCCGCCAGTTCCGCGCGCAGCTTGCGCACGGCCTCCTGCGTGGTCGCCTCCGCGAGGCGGCGATGCAGATCCATGCGCTGCGCCTCGTCCTCCACATAGTCGTAGGGCAGGCAGGCGCCGTTCGTCTCGATGTCCGCCGAACCCGGCGAGAAGTCGAGGAAGTCGAGATTGAGCGACACGTCCACAAGCCCGGGCGCGGTCTCGCCCTTGAGCCGCGCCACGGCGCGCTTGAGCAGCTGGCAGTAGAGCTGGAAGCCGACGGCGGCGATGTGGCCACTCTGCGCCTTGCCGAGCAGGTTGCCCGCGCCGCGGATTTCGAGGTCGCGCAGGGCGATGTTGAAGCCCGCGCCGAGCCCGGCGTGCTTGCGCAGGGCGTCGAGGCGCTCGCGGGCCTCGGAGTCGATGAGCCCCTCCTCGGGCAGCAGGAAGTAGGCGTGGCCCTGGCAGGCGGCGCGCCCCACACGGCCGCGCAGCTGATAGAGTTCCGCGATGCCGAAGCAGTCGGCGCGATCCACGAGGATCGTGTTGGCGCGGGGAATGTCGAGGCCGCTCTCGACGATCGTGGTGCACACGAGCACGTCCGCCTCGCCGCGCGCGAAGCGCTGCATCTGCGCGGCGAGCGTGGCGGCGGGCATCTGGCCGTGGGCGATCTCGAGGCGCGCGCGCGGCACGAGCGCCTTCAGGCGCGTGGCGACCTTGTCGATCGTGAGCACGCGGTTGTGCAGGAAGTAGACCTGGCCGCCGCGCGCCAGCTCGCGCTCGATCGCCGTGCGCACCACCTCGTCCGAGTCGCGCACGATCTTCGTCTCGGTGGCCACGCGCTCGCGCGGCGGCGTGCGCAGAAGCGAGAGATCGCGCGCGCCGGTCATCGAGAGGTAGAGCGTGCGCGGGATGGGCGTGGCGCTCATCGTCAGCACGTCCGCCGTGGCGCGCAGGCGCTTGAGATGCTCCTTGTCCTTCACGCCGAAGCGCTGTTCCTCGTCGATCACCACGAGGCCGAGGTCGTGAAAGACGACGCGGTCGGAGAGAATCGCGTGCGTGCCGATCACAATGTCCGTGGCGCCGGAGAGCAGGCGCGCGCGCGTACCCCGCTTCGCCTCGTCGCCCTGGAAGCGGCTCATCGCCTCGATGCGGATGGGCGTGCCGTCGAAGCGCGCGAGGAAGGTTTCGTAGTGCTGTTCGGCGAGCACGGTGGTGGGCGCGAGCACGGCGGTCTGGCGGCCATTAAGCGCGGCGATGCACGCGGCGCGCATGGCGACTTCCGTCTTGCCGTAGCCGGCGTCGCCGCAGATGAGGCGATCCATCGGCTTGGGCCGCGCCATGTCGCGCTTCACGTCGGCGATGGCCTTGATCTGGTCGGGCGTCTCCTCGTAGGGGAACGCGGCCTCGAACGCCGCCACGCCCTCCATCTCCACGTCGTAGGCGTAGCCCGGCACCACGGCGCGGCGGGCCTGGAGATCGAGAAGCGACGAGGCGAGATCCTGAACGGCCTTCTGCGCGTCCTCGCGCTCGCGCGTCCAACGCCGCCCGTCGAGCCTGTGCAGCTTGACCTCCACGCCCTTCACGCCCACGTAGCGCGAGAGCAGATGCGCGTGGGAGGTCGGCACGTGCAACAGGCCGCCGTCGGCATATTCGATCTCGAAGACTTCGCTGCGCTGGCCGGCCACGGTGATTTCGGTGGTACCGTGGAAGATGCCGATGCCGTAGTCCACATGCACCACGTACTCGCCGGGTTCGAGATCGCAGCCTTCCGTAAGGCGCATGCCCACGCCCGTCGCGCGCGCAACAGGCGCCCGCCGCCGATGCGCGAACACGCGGTCGCTCTTCGCGACGACGATCAGGCCCGGCACCTCGAAGCCGCCGCTCAGATGGTCGTCCTCGACCACGAGCGTTTCCTTCTTGTACGCCACGGCGAGATGCGCGCGCAGACGCGCCCGCGCCGCCTCCAGCAGTTCCGGATTCCGCGCCGCCTCCATGCCCAGCTCCGCGAAGCCCGGCAGCGGCGTGGTCAGAAACGGCGCCGTGGGCACGCCGCGCGGCGCGGGGTCGCCCGTAAAGATGGAAACGGCAAATTCTCCCTCGCCCTTCCCGATGCGGTCGGCATAGTCGTTGTACTCAAGATACAGCACAGCCGACCCCTGCGGCAGCCCCTGCCGCAGCGTGCGCGCCGCGCCCTCTGCCTCCGCCGCGACGGCGACGGGCGCCCAGGTCACCTCCGCGACCGGGCCGGTGCTCGTCTGCGTGGCGGGGTCGAAGGCGCGCAGGGACTCGAGATCGTCGCCAAAAAACTCGGCGCGCACGGGCGCGGTCGCCTCGGGCGACCAGGCGTCGAGCACGCCGCCGCGCACGGAGAAGTGGCCGGGCGCGATCACCTCGGGCGCCCGCGCGTAGCCGCCGGCGAGCAGGCGCGCCTGCACCTCCGCGAATGTCGGCTGCGCGGCCGCGCCGAGCGCGAGATGCACCGTCGCGGCGACGATGCGGTCGCCGGCGGGCAGCGGCACGTCGAGCGCGGCGGCCGGCGCCACGACGACGAGCGGCGCGGAATCGGGCTTCTGCTCGAACAGCGCGGCGGCCACCTGCACGCGCGCGGCGGCGCCGGCGTGATCCTCGACCGCGTCTTCGAGCGGCGGCGGAAACTCGAGCGCGCGCACACCCGTCTCGGGCTCCAGCACGCGCAGGTCGGCCACGAGCGTCTCCGCCTCGGGAATGCCGGGCACGACCACGAGCGCGCAGCCGCGGCGTTCGGCGTAGACGGCCGCCGCGAACGCGCCCGACGAGCCGGTAAACGAGGGCAATGCCAACGACGGTGACGGAAACGCCATCACCGCCTCAAAGGCCTTCTTGAAGGCCACGTAACGCGCGCTCGGCTCGGTCGTCATGTCTTAACCCGAAAGCGTGACGCCGAGTTCGGCGAGGGGACGCATCACGAAGTCGCGCGAGCGGGCGCGGGGATGCGGCAGGGTGAGCGCGGGATCGTCGCGCACGAGGCCGTCAAAGTCGATCAGGTCGAGGTCGATCGTGCGCGGGCCGTTCCGCACGATGCGCACGCGCCCAAGCGCGTCTTCGATCGCGTGCATGCGGCGCGCGAAGTCCTCGACCTCCAGCACGGTGTAGACGATCACGACCTGGTTGAGAAAGCGCTGCGCGGCGAAGGCGGCCGGCACGTCCACGGGCTCCGTCTCGATCACCGAGCTCGCCTGCGCGAGCCGCGTGCCCGGCAGCGCCGCGAGCGCGTCGCGCGCCCGGGCGAGATAGTCCTCACGCGGGGCGATGTTCGACCCCAGCGCCACCAGGGCGCGATGCGGAGCGGCCGCCACGGTGCGCTGTCCCCTTCTACACCGAACAGCGATGCGCGATCGCGCGCCGCAGCGTGAGCGGGTCGGAATACGCCACGCCCGAATCGGCCGGCAGCCCGAACGCGAGGCGCGTGACGAGCACGGGCGCGGCGGCGGACGGCCAGTCGCGCAGCGCCTCGGCCACATAGCCCGCCGTCGCGTCCCCTTCCATGTCGGTGGAGAGCGCAAGCAGCGCCTCGGTGAAGCCTTCGCGCGCGATGCGATCCTTCAGTTCGCCCAGGCGCAGACGCTCCGGGCCGAAATGCCGCACGGGCGACAACTTGCCGCCGAGCACGTGGTAGCGCCCGCGAAACGCGCCCGAGCTTTCAATGGTCACGATGTCCGCCGGCTCCTCCACCACGCACACGCGCGCGGCCTCGCGCGTCGCGTCCGTGCACAACGCGCACGGCTCCGCGCCGCGCACGGTGAACGCGCCGCAGCGCGGGCAACAGCACACGTTCTCGCGCGCATCGCGCAGCGCGAGCACGAGGGGATCGAGCAGACGCTCCGGATCGCGCAGCAGCGCGAGCGCGGCGCGCCCGGCGCTGCGCCGCCCCAGCCCGGGCAGGCGGGCGAGCGTGCGCTCCAGCGTGTCGATCGGCGCGAGCATCGCCCTTCCGCGGTCAGTTGCCGAAGAGGCCGCTCATGCCGCCGTTCTTCATGGCGGACATCATGCGCTCCTGCGTGATCTGCTTCACGTTCTTGAGCGCGCCGTTGACCACATTGAAGAGCATCGTCTCGAAGCGCTCCGGCTTGCCGCCGGCCGCCTCGGCCCACGTCTCGGGCGCGATCTTGATCGAGGAGACCGTGAAGTCGCCGCGCACCGTCACGGAAATGCCTCCGTTCGAATACTCGGAGGAGATCTTCTCGATCTCGGCCTGGATTCTCTTGGCCTCACTGCGCATCTGCAGCGCCTGTTTCATCTGTTCGAACATACCCATGGTGTTTTTCTCCTGTTTCCTTTTGGGTTTGTGTTTCTGTGTTTGTCGGAAAATCGTTACGCGAGAAGCCCGTACTTGCGGGCCTTGTAGGCGACCACGCGGGGCGTGGTCTTGAGCGCCCGCGCGGCCGCGGCGGCCACGCCGCCATGCGCGGCCAGCGCCTGGGCGAGCACCGTCTTCTCGAAGCCTTCGGTCAGCGTCTTCCAGTCCTCGCCGTGCCACGTCCAGCCCGCCACGGGTCCTGCGGCCCGCGAGCGCAGCCAGCGGCGCACGGCCAGCGGCAAATCGCCCACGTCCACGCAGGGGCCGAACGCGACGAGCTCGGCCTCCTCGCGCGCCCGCGCCTTCTCACGCGGGTCGCGCCACGGATAGGCCTCAAGCGCGGCGGTGGCGGCCTCAGACCAGCGTCTTTCCACTCAGGTCCTCGTACGCCTTCACGTAGATCGCGCGCGTACGGGCGATCACGTCGTCCGGCAGCACCGGACCCGGCGGCTGATGGTTGAAGTGGATCGAGTCGAGCCAGTCGCGCACGTACTGCTTGTCGAGGGACGGCGGATTCGCGCCGACCTTGTAGCTCGCCGCCG
>CAVGKN010000065.1:0-5989 GCA_963629855.1 Lachnospiraceae bacterium | reverse complement strand
ACTTTCACCTTGATTTTCACAAGGAGCAGAAATGGCTAACGACGCACTTGCCCAAAAGGCACAGAATTTCACCAACCGCGGGCGGCAGGCTCTTGAGGCCCGGCACTACGATCTCGCCGTCGAGATGCTGTCGCAGGCGCTCGAGGCGATGCCGGACCTGCTGGAGACGCGGCGTCTCCTGCGCACGGCCCAGATCGCCAAGTTCCGCGAGAATCCGCCCTCCGGCTTCGCCCTGAAGCTGCAGGGGCTTTCCAACATGGGCAAGCGCTCGAAGATCCTCTCGCTCGCGAAGAAGGGCAAGGGCGAGGAGGCGATGGCCGAGGCCGAGAAACTGCTCTCGGTCAACCCGCTCGATCCGGACAACATCGAGTGCGCCGTGAAGGCCGCCGAGGCCGCGGGCAAGCCGGAGGCCGCCGCGATTTCCATTGAGGCCGCCTATTCGTGCAGCCGCGGCGACGTGAACCTGCTCGAGCGCGTGGCGAACTACTACATGGCCGCCAAGCGCTATGACAAGGCGCGCGACGCCTACGTGCAGCTCTCGAAGGCCAAGCCCGGCGACCAGCGCATCCTGCAGCTGCTCAAGAACGCCGAGGCCCAGAGCACCATGTCCGCCGGCTGGACGGACACCGTGGGCAAGAAGGGCGGCTACCAGAACATCCTCGCCAACGCCGAGCAGGCGAAGAAGATCAACCAGTCCAACAAGGCCATTGCCGTGGGCGACGATGCCGAGGCGATGATCGCCGAGAAGAAGGCCGCCATCGAGCGCGAGCCGAACAACCTCAACTTCTACCGCGCCCTGGCCCGTATCTACATGCAGAACAAGCGCTTCCCCGAGGCCGTGGAAACGCTGCAGAAGGCGCAGACCGTGAGCCAGGCCGACCCCGAACTCGACCGCATGCTTTCCACCGTGCAGGCCGCCAACTACGAATACCAGATCGAGCAGCTGCGCAAGGAAGGCCGCACGGAGGAGGCGGACAACCTCGAGGTCGAGAAGAACCAGTTCGTGTTCGACGACCTCGCCACGCGCGTGGAGCGCTACCCGAACGACCTGCATCTGCGCTTCGAGCTCGGCTACCAGTACTACATCTACGGCGACCAGGATCCCTCGTTCTACGACGAGGCCGTGCAGCATCTGCAGCTCGCGCAGAAGTCGCCGAAGGACCGTCTGCAGGCGCTCTACTACCTCGCGATGTGCTTCCTCAAGAAGGGCCAGCGCGACATGGCCGTGATGCAGCTTGAGACGGCACGCGACCAGATTCCGACGATGGACGACCTCAAGAAGAAGGTCGTCTACCAGCTCGGCCTCTGCGCGGAAGAGGCGCAGGACTACGACAAGGCGTATGCGTACTACAAGGACGTCTACTCGAACGACGTCACGTTCGGCGACCTCAACGAGCGCATGCTGCGCCTGAGCAAGCTGATCCAGAAGTAGCGCGGCGAAACGGAAGGGGGGCGGCATGACGGGACGTAGGGCCATGTGGGCGTGGATTCTGGCGGGTGCGCTGCTGCTGGCGCGCGGTGCGGCGCTTGCGGTTACCGTGACGCTGCACGGCGGCGCCGGCAAGGTCGGCGGCAGCTGCGCGACCGTGTGCCAGGAATCGTCGCGTCTGCTGATCGACTGCGGCAGCGCCTGCGACGGCAGCGATGGAGCCGCGTGCGGCTTCCCGTTCGACCCGAAGCAGTACGGCGCGCTCGTGCTCACGCACGCGCACCAGGATCATGCCGGGCGCGTGCCGGAGCTCTTCGGCGCCGGCTTCACGGGCACGGTGTGGACGACCGAGGCGACGCGCGACCTGCTGCGCGTGATGTGGAAGTCGCAGATCGTCTACGACGGCTGCACGGAGCGCGACTGGCGCTGGACGCGCGCGGGCAAGAAGGCCGGCATTTACGTGCACTGGCGTGCGGAGTGCGAGTGGAGCCAGAAGATCTCGCCGAGGCATCTCGGCGCGTTCCACGGCACGGCGCTCGCGATGCAGGGCGTGGTGCGCGCGCGCAAGGCCGGCGCCTCGGGCTTCCCGATCGCCTGCGCCAAGTGCCAGGACCTCGAGATGAAGGCCGTGATGGAGCGTGTGCGCACGGTGGCGTTCGACACGCCCTTCGAGACGGGGCCGTTCCGCATCACGCTCAGTCCCGTCAAGCATCTGCCCGGCTCCGCCTGCGCGCGCGTGGAGGCGGGCGGCACGTCGCTCCTCTTTTCGGGTGACCTCGGCACCACGCGCTCGCATCTCGTCCGCGAGATCCCGCCCGCGGCGAAGGCGGACGTCGTCTTCGTGGAGGCCACCTACGGTGACGCCGGATACGGCACGCCCGAGACGATCGCGCAGGACTACGCGCGCTTTCGCGGCACGCTCGGGCGCGCCGTGCGCGCGGGCGGCATCGCATGGGTGCCCGCGTTCGCGCTCGACCGTTCGCAGCGCGTGCTGCTCGAGGTCAAGCGCGCGATCGACGAAGGGGAGATTCCCGAAACGACGCCGCTCTACGTGCTCTCGCCCTCGGCGCGCGCGTTCACGGAACTCTACGTGACGCATCCGGGCTGGTTCGACGTGCCGGATATCGCGGAGGTGAAGCCGCTCTACGACCATTCGAGAAAATCGTTTTCCGTGAAGGCGAAGCTCAAGGACGGCGCGGTGCTCGTCACGGCCTCCGGGTCGCTCGATTCGGGCTCCTCGCGCAAGCTGCTGCCGGAGCTCGTCACGCGCTCGAACACGGTCATCTGCCTTGTGGGCTACCAGTCGCCGGGCTCGTACGGGGCGCAGCTCAAGGCGCTCGCGGGCGGCGTGGCGACGAACGCGACGCTGACGGTGCGCGAGGGCGGCGCGTCGCGCGAAGTGCCCGTGCGCGCGCAGGTGCAGTCCTTTGGCTGTTTCTCGGGGCATGGCGACGCGCGCGAGAACGACGCCTGGCTCGCGAACAACCGCAGCGCGAAGATTTATCTCATCCATGGCGAAGGCGCGGGCCTCGAAGCGCGCGCCGCCGCCTTGCGCGCCGCCGGCATCGGCGCGAGCGTGGAGATCGCCGAACCCAACCGCACCTACACGTTCCCGTGAAACGACCTGACGAGACAAACGCCCTGGCGGGGGCGAGCGACCACGTGGTGTGGGAGTACCTGAAGCAGCAGGACGCCGAGGCGTGGCGTCTCGCGTGGGAGAAGGCCGTGGTGCCGGAGCTCGCCTCCTTCCGCACGTCGCGCAAGGCGAAGGACTGGGGCGTGACGGCCGAAGAGGCGATGAGTCTGCTCTACCTCGACATGGTGGGCGCGCACAAGCTCGACCTCTACCGCGACGACGGCGGCAGCCTGTGGGGCTGGCTGCGCACCTACGTGCGCGGCTACGTGCACGATGCCCGGCCCGACCTGCGCATGACCTCCCTCGACGAAACGGGCGCGGCGGGCGACGACGACGACCGCGACGGCCTCGAAAAAATCTCGAAGCAGCTGTCAGATTCGCGCGGCCGGGACGCCTTGCCCACGGAAGACCCTGCGGTGCGGCGTCGGGAACGATGGGATCTCGTGCAGAAGTGCTTTGCCGATCTCTATCGCAGCAACCCGATGCGGGCGTACGTCCATTGGCTTCGCGTCCGCATGAATCTGTCTTCGACGGCCATCCGGCGCATGCTCGGCATGACGTCCGAGGCGAACGTGGATCAGACGTTCGCGCGGGCGGTGCGCGACATGAAGAAACTGAAGGTGCAGCATGAAGAGCGCGACTGAGACATTTGAAGACGGCGAGGCGTTCATCGGACGCTTCGTCACGAACTACTGCCGTCCGCACGCGGACGTGGAGCGGGCGCGTCTGGCGGCGTTCGTCGCGGCGCGCCAGATGGCGTTCATGACGCGGCGCGAGGCGGGCTTCTCGCTCGCCGCGGGCGCGGCGACGCCCGTGCCGGACGACGTGCGCGCGCCGGACGAGGAAGTGACGTTCTCCTTTGCGAGCGCGGGGGCGCCGGATGCGCCGGGCGCGTGGCGCGCGTCGCTCACGGTGCCGCCGCAGGCGGGACCCGAGACGATGCTCACGCTCGCCGTGGAGGATTCCCTGGCGCAGGGCGCGCCGGCGGTGGGCGTGTTCACGCTTTCGGGCGTGGCGCTGCCGCTGGTGGACGGCCGCGCGCAGATTCCCTTCGGCCTCTTTCTCGCCGGCATCAAGGATACGCGCGTCTCCTACCGCGCGCCCGGCCGCGCCGCCGTGCCCGGCACATTGGCGTTCTTCGCGTAGCCATGGCGGAAGCGGTCCACAGATTTCCCGCGCAGCAGGAGGCGTTTCTCCGGGCGCTGCGGAGCGGCGCGTATCCGCGCGCGGCGAAGACCGCCCGCGGCGGGCCACGCGCCGTCACGCTCGTCGATCGCATGCCGCCCGTCTACCAGCAGGCGCTGCAGGGCACGTGCGTGCCGAGCGCCGTCACGGCCCTGCTCGAATTCTACGACGATCTGCGCACGCGCCTGAGCGTGCAGTTTCTCTTCGCGGCGACGAAGGAGGTCGAACGCAACGGACTCGAACGCAACCTCGCCCATCTGCGTTCGGGCGAACCGCTCGACGCGGGCTTTATGAGCGTGTGCCACGCGGAACTGCTGCAGCTGCGGATGCTCGCAGACGCGAACGGCGGCATGGACGCACCCGCCGTGCGGCCCTACCTCGCGCGCTTCGAGGAGGGCCTGCGCGCGCGCTTTGCGGCAGCGTCGGGCTGTCTGCTGCAGAGCTGCTTCAACGCGGTGGAGGCGTATGGCGTGTGCCGCTACGCGCTGTGGCCGTATGCCTCCGCCTACGGGGCAACGGCCTTCGACGGCTCTACGGCATCCGGCCGCGTGGAGTTCCCGCCCGGCACGCGCGACGACGCGGCGAAGCGCCGGATCGTGCACGGCCTCTATCTGCTCGGCACGCCGAACAACGTGGACGAAATTCGCGGGCTGCTCGCGGGCGCAAACGGGCGGCGCGCGATGCCCGTGGTCGTCACGGTGGACTTCTTCGCGGGCTGCGACGGCGAGACGTACGCCTTCCCCGAGACGACGACGGATGCGGAAGGGCATCTCGTCGCGGCGAACGCCTGGCAGGGGCGGCACGGTTTGCTGCTCGTGGGCTACATGGACAGTGCGGCCTTCCCCGGCGGCGGCTACTTCATCACCCGCAATTCGCTGGGCGAGGGCTGGGGCAATCGCGGCTACGGCAAGCTGCCCTACGCCTACCTCGAGTGCTTCGCGCGCGAGGCGGGCACGATCGTGCAGGATCTCATCGACTACGAGGGCGACGGCTATGGCGGGCGGCGGTCGCATCCTTCGGGCGGCGCCGGGCGCGGGTCGCGGTGGCTGCTGAATCTCGCGGTGGCCTTCGCGCTTGTGGGCGGCACGGCCGCCGTGTGCGCGTGGTGGAGCGCGCGCCACGCGGAGACGCCCGCACCGGTAGCGGAAGCGAAGCCTGCGGAGGTGCCGGCGCTGCCGGATGCCGCGCCGACGGCGGAGGCCGCTTCGGCGACGCCGCTGACCACGTACAAGGTGTTCTTTTCGTGCGAGAACGCGGCGGAGCGCGGCAAGCTGCGCGAGGCGATGTCGCGCGAGGGCGTGCCGTATGCGGTGGAGTTTCTGCCGCCCACGCTCGAGACCGTGCTTGCCTTGCGCGTGAAGATGCCGGAGGGCGACGCCTACGAGGCGATCGCCCAGGTGCTCAAGAAATTCTACGATGGGCCGCGCAAGTCGTTCTGGACCGACGTGCCCACGCTCTGCAACACTCGCACGATCTACATCGTGCGCGCCGTGCCGCCGCGACGCTAGAGGCTTATCCCGCATCGGGGAAAACTGGCCATTTCCATGACATAAGCCCGCATTCCTATCAACTTTGGAATATGCCGCGAGAAAAAAGCTTCACGGAGGCGAAAATCGGCGGTCAGGTGGGTGCGCCGAGCCGATTTTCCCTCACGAAAACGCGGCTCGGCGCGAAACCGCGCGCGCGCGGTTGGCGATGCGGTCGGCGGCGCCCGGCGTTGTGGGTGCGCGCCCGTGGAA